>JAAYXJ010000124.1 GCA_012515985.1 Gammaproteobacteria bacterium | reverse complement strand
GTACGTGCACGGAATCCTGTCCCGCTGTCGGCATCCACTCAACACCAGCATCGTCGAGGGCATCAACAACACCATCAAGGTCATCAAGCGCCGGGCTTACGGCTATCGCGACCAAGAGTATTTCTTCCTCAAGATCCGCGCTGCCTTCCCCGGAGTTGGGAGATGAACCTTTTTTTTCGGCACCGGGCGGCATGAGCTGATGGGCCCCGTCGCGGCCGGGAGGCGGTTGCGCTCCATGTCCCCCGGCCTTCGCCTGCGGCTGCGGCCTCCTCCTTTACTTACGCGCAACCGCCTCCCGGCCGCGACGGGGCTCGGCTTGCGGAGATCGCGTCGGGATCAGGGCTGTTTCATCGAACGGCCATCGGGTTTTCACAGGATCTGCGATCGCGATCGGGATCATGTGGGGCAGAAAGGATGGACGTTGGTCATGCACATCTCCCACATTGATATTCACCTGGCGGGCGACGGATATGTCGTGGTGCCAGCGGGGGCGCCGTTGCCCGGTGAGCTGGAAAAGGCGCTTGGCGAGCTTCGCTTTGGCTGGTCGCAGGAGGTCGGCGGCGCGGCGCGCCTGTCGGCCTGGCGCGGCATCCGCGCCGACATCGACGCGTGCGGCTACGCGATCATTTCGGGCGACGAGTTTGCGGCGCTGCTGGCCTGGCCGGTGGAGTCCATTTGCCGGGTTGATGCAGGGCGCCGGCTTGCCGCTTGATGGTTGCGTTTTCCGGAGCGACAGGGATCCGGGCGCGTCGACACGGCGGCCAGGTCGGTCAGGCGCCGGCGATCTCCAGTCCCCTGCGAAGGCGGTCCGACAGCCGCAGGGCCAGGGCGACGATGGTGAAGGTCGGAAAGGCCCAGCCGCCGGTCGGGAAGACGGAGCTGCCTGCGACATGCAGGTTTTCCATTCCGTGAACCCTGCAGTCGGGATCGACCACGCCGTCCTCTGCGCGCGCGGACATGCGGGTGGTGCCCAGGTGGTGCGCCGTGCCGACGAGGGCGGGCTGCAGTGCGGGGTCCCGCACCCACGGCTCGGGCTCAAAGCGCCCGCCGCAGGCCCGCGCGGCCTCTTCCCCGAAGATTCCGGCGGCAACGCGGTAGGAGGCGTAGTCGAGCTCGGCGACGCGCCAGTCCACCCGGACCCGGCGCATGCCGAGCGCATCGCGGGTGTCGGCAAGGGTGACCCGGCTGTCAGGGTTGGGTGACTGCTCGAAGTAGGTCATCAGCGCCACGTGGCGATAGGTATCCAGCGGGCGGCTGCGCAGCCGGCGCGTCATCGCCCTCGCCACGTGGCTGGCGTTCATGCCGACGCGCAGCAACAATCTTCCGCGCCGGACGCCGGCGGCGGGCGCGCAACCGGCGGCGGTCGGAATACCGGCGTCGAGGGCGCGCTGCACGATGGTCTCGACGCCCGCCCCGGCGTCATTCGCGGGCTGCCGGAAGTTGGCGCGCAACTCGCGCAGGGCCTGCAGCCCCGCCGGCGTGGAGGCGGTCACCGGATAGGGCCGTGCGCGTGCGTTGAGCAGCCGCTGCTCGCGCTGCACGTCGTCCGACAGCGCCAGTTCACGGTAGCGCGGGAATTCCTTGCGCAGTTCGCTGCTGTTGTAGGGCCGGAGCAGCGCGTGAAGGTCGCCGTCCACCACCTTCCCGGCCACGCAGCGTGGATGGTCCATGAAATGGCGCCCCACCTGGTCGTGATCGTTGCCCATGCCCCGGGGATGGCTGCCGTCGGAGGCCAGCAGCAGGCGCGCGTTTTCGATTGCGCCGCCGGCCAGCACGTAATGGCGCGCGCGCACGGTGCCGCGACGGCCGGCGAGGCTGCCGATGCGACCGACCCGCACACGGCTGCCCTCCGGGCCGGCGACGAGTTCCGTCAGCGTAGCGTGGAGCACCAGGGTGATGTTGGCCGAATCGCCGAACATTGCGCGATACCGGGACTGGAACTTCACCGGGCTGATATAGCAGACGCGGTCGACGATGCGCTCCGGCTGCAGCGGCAGCGCATGGGCGAATCGTCCGTCGGCGAAGCCGCCGTCCCCGATGCCATGGCGCGGGGCAATGTCCAGCAGGCCGCGCGCCTGCTCCCACCACGCCACGAGTTCGTCGAATCCGAGCGGCCAGCCGCTGGCCGGCACCCAGTCGCGGGGCGCCATGTCCAGTCGCGTCAACGGCACACAGCCGCCGCCCCAAAGCCTGGAACTCCCCCCGATCGCACGCAGGCGGCAGAGCGAGGGATCGAAGTCGATCGGACCGACCGAGTCGCCCTCGCTGAGGGCATGGGTCATGGAGTCGCTGTCGAAGCCGCCGCTTTCGATCACGCAGACGCGATAGCGGCTGTCGGCGAAGGCGCTGGCCACGGCGATGCCCGCAGGCCCGGCTCCGATGATGCAGACGTCGCAGGTGTAGTCACCCGGGGCGGAGGCGTCGAGATAGTCGAGGATCAAGAGGCGTGTCCAGTCGTCTGCGTACCGAATGGGGCAACGGGCAGCCGGACCGGAAGCGGTCATCACCGTCTCCCCGGCTGCGACCACGGGCGGCTAAAGTGGCGGGGAGTCATTTCAAGGAGCCACTGATGTCCCACACCGCCGCCAGGCCCGGCCGCGCCGCCCCCAAGGCCAGGATCGCCTACGTCTGCACGGAGTGCGGCGCGGATCATTCCAAGTGGCAGGGCCAGTGCGGGGAATGCGGGGCCTGGAACACGCTGAGCGAATTCGTGGTGGAGCCGGCGGCTGCCAAGGGCGCGGCAGGGCCCGCCTCGCGCCGGGCGGGCTGGGCCGGCAAGGCCGATGCGCCCAGGGTCACCGCGCTCAAGGACGTGCGGCATACCGAGGAGGCGCGGGTGTCCACCGGCATCGGCGAGCTGGACCGGGTGCTGGGCGGGGGCCTGGTGGAGGGCGCGGTGGTGCTGGTGGGCGGCGACCCGGGCATCGGCAAGTCCACCCTGCTGCTGCAGGCGGTGGCGATGATGGCGCCCGCGCTGCCGGCCCTGTACGTGACCGGCGAGGAGTCGCTGGGCCAGGTGGCCGGGCGCGCGGCCCGGCTCGGCCTGCCGCTGGAGGGCCTGCAGGCACTGGCCGAAACCGGCATCGAGGCGATCCTGCGCCACGCGGTGGAGATGAAGCCCCGGCTGCTGGTGGCCGATTCGGTGCAAACCCTCTGGACCGAAACGCTCACGGCGGCGCCGGGCTCGGTGAGCCAGGTGCGCGAGTCGGCGGCGCGGCTGGTGCGCTATGCCAAGGAGACCGGCACCGCGGTGTTCCTGGTCGGCCACGTGACCAAGGAGGGCGGCATCGCCGGGCCGCGCGTGCTCGAGCACATGGTGGACGCGGTGCTGTACTTCGAGGGCGAGAGCGGCAGCCGGTTTCGGGTGCTTCGCGCGTTCAAGAACCGCTTCGGCGCGGTCAATGAGCTGGGCGTGTTCGCGATGGGCGACAAGGGCCTCAAGGAAGTGCCCAACCCCTCGGCGATCTTCCTGTCCGGCGCGTCGCAGCAGCCGGGAAGCTGCGTGATGGTCACCCGCGAGGGCACCCGCCCGCTGCTGGTGGAAGTGCAGGCGCTGGTGGACTCCTCGCCGCTGTCCAACCCCCGCCGGGTGGCGGTGGGGATGGAGCAGAACCGCTTGGCGATGCTGCTGGCGGTGCTCAACCGGCACGGCGGCGTGGCCGTCGGCGACCAGGACGTGTTCGTGAACGTGGTGGGCGGGATCCGCGTGCAGGAAACCGCGGCCGACCTGCCGGTGCTGCTGTCGGTGCTGTCCTCGCTGCGCGACCGGCCGCTGGCGGACAAGACCGTGGCCTTCGGCGAGGTCGGCCTGTCCGGCGAGATCCGGCCGGTGCCCAACGGCGAGGAACGCCTGCGCGAGGCGGCAACGCATGGTTTCAAGCGCGCCATCGTGGCCAGGGGCAACGCCCCCAAGTCGGGGGCGTTCAAGGGGCTGGAGGTGATCGCGGTGGAGCGCCTGTCGGACGCGTTGGAGGCAGCATGATGGCCGCGCATGCGCTGGACCTGATCGACACGCCGGCCCTGGTGCTCGACCGCGGCCGCATGGACGCCAACATCGCCCGGATGCGCGCGCGGGCGGCGGAGCTGGGCGTCACCCTGCGGCCGCACCTGAAGACCTGCAAGAGCGTGGACGTGGCGCTGCGCATGGTTGGCCGGGCGGACCCCGTCACGGTCTCGACCCTGCGCGAGGCGGAGTACTTCGCCCAGGCGGGGTTCACCGACATCTTCTACGCCGTGGCAATTGCGCCGCAGAAGCTCGAACGCGTGTCCCGGCTGCAGCAGGACGGTGCGCGGGTCCTGCTGGCGGTGGATTCATTCGAAGCCGCGCGAGCGGTCAGCCTCGGCGGCGAGCGGCTGGGCGTCCGCTTCCAGGCGCTGGTGGAGATCGACAGCGGCGACGGGCGCTCGGGCATTGCGGCGGACGCGCCGGACCTGCCCGACATTGCCGGCGCGCTGGGCGGGGGCGCGGAACTGGCGGGCGTGTTCACCCACGGCGGCCATTCCTACGCGGGCCGCAGGCCCGCGGACCACGCCGCGGTGGCCGAGCAGGAGCGGGCGGCCGTGACCGCGGCGGCCGCGCGCCTGCGCGCGATGGGCCACGCCTGCCCGATCGTGAGCCTGGGCTCGACGCCGTCCGTGGTGCATGCGCGGAAGCTGGACGGGGTGACCGAGGTGCGGGCAGGCGTCTACGTGTTCTTCGACCTGTTCCAGGCGGGGATCGGCAGCTGCCATCGCGACGACATTGCGCTGGGCGTGCTCACCACCGTGATCGGCAACCACCCCGGGCGCGGGCAGCTGGTGGTGGACGCGGGGGCGCTGGCCCTGAGCAAGGACACCAGCACCCGGGCGCTCGGCGCGTCGGGCGACTGCGGCTATGGCCTGGTCGCGGACGCGCAAACGGGCTGCATCCTCGACGGCCTGTACGTGCATGGCGTATCGCAGGAGCACGGCATCGTGCGCAGCCGCTCGGGCGCGATGGAGCATGCGGGTTTCCCGATCGGCCGGCGGCTGCTCATCCTTCCCAACCACGCCTGCCTCACCGCCGCTGCGTATGACTGCTACCACGTCGTCGACGGCGGCCCCGCCATCGAGGCGGTGTGGCCGCGCATCAACGGCTGGTAGTCGCCTACACGCGCTGCAGGAGCAACTCCAGCACGAACTTGCTGCCGAAGAAGGCCAGCAGCAGCAGCGCCATGGCCGTCAGCGTCCAGGCGCTGGCGCGGGCGCCGCGCCACCCGTAGCGCCAGCGGCCCACCAGCAGTGCCCCGAAGACCAGCCAGGACAGGAAGCTGAGCACGGTCTTGTGCAGCAGGTGCTGGGCGAAGAAATCGTGCACGAACAGGATGCCGGTCAGCAGGGTGGCGCTGAGCAGCGCGAACCCTACCCCGATGGTGCGGAACAGCAGCGTCTCCAGCGCGGTCATTGGCGGCAGCGCGCGCAGCCAGCCGTGGAACTCGCGGCGGCGCAGGGCCCGGTCCTGCACCCACAGCAGCGCCGCGAGCAGCGCCGCCACCGCCAGCGTGGAATAGGCGAGCAGCGCCGACCAGGCGTGCAGCTGCAGGCGCCAGTCCAGCCCCTCGTGCCCCACGTGCGGCACGCGCAGGTAGATGAGCAGGGCGATCGCCGCCAGCGGGAACACCACCACGCCCAGCGCCCCGGTCTGCCCGCGCAGGCCCACGAGCACGGTCAGCGCGGCCATGCCCAGCGCCGTGAGCGACAGGGCCGCGAAGAAGTGCATGTCGGCGCCGCCCACCTCGCGCCACACCAGCACGTGGTACAACGCGTGCGCCAGCACCGCGCCCAGGGCCGGCAGCGCCCATGCGGCCGAACCCGGGGCCAGGCCGCGGGCGACCCGCCGCACGAGCAGGCCGGCCGCAAGCAGGTAGAGAAGGGCGGCAATGAGAACGGTTGTCATCGCGCCAGTGTCGCACATGCACACCGGGTCGGGCAGGCGGGCGCGGGCGGCGTCGGACGCAACGCTATAATGCGCGGTCCCGTCCCCGAGACATTTTCCGCATGTTCGAGTCCCTGACCCAGCGCCTGTCCGGCACCATGGAGCGCCTGCGCGGGCGCGGCCGGCTGACCGAGGAGAACATCCGCGAGGCCACCCGCGAGGTGCGCATCGCCCTGCTCGAGGCCGACGTGGCGCTGCCGGTGGTGCAGGCGCTGATCGAGCGCATCAAGGTGCGCGCCGTCGGCCAGGAAGTGCTCAAGTCCCTGACACCGGGCCAGGCCCTGATCAAGGTGGTGCGCGACGAGCTGACCGCGGTGATGGGCTCCCAGGCCAGCGGCCTGGAACTCAACGTGCAGCCGCCGGCGGTGATCCTGATGGCCGGCCTGCAGGGCGCCGGCAAGACCACCACCGTCGGCAAGCTCGCCAGGCACCTCAAGGAGCGGCAGAAGAAGAAGGTGATGGTGGTCAGCGCCGACGTCTACCGCCCGGCCGCGATCGAGCAGCTCAAGACCCTTGCTGACCAGGTCGGGGTGCAGTTCTTCCCCTCCGATGCCGGGCAGAAGCCCGAGGCGATCGTGCGCGCGGCGATCGAGGACGCGCGCAAGTCCTACGCCGACGTGCTGATCGTCGACACCGCCGGCCGGCTGGCCATCGACGAAGAGATGATGGCCGAGATCAAGGCCGTGCACGCGGTGGCGAAGCCGGCCGAGACCCTGTTCGTCGTTGACGCCATGACCGGCCAGGACGCCGCCAACACCGCCAAGGCGTTCAGCGAGGCGCTGCCGCTGACCGGCGTGGTGCTGACCAAGACCGACGGCGACGCCCGCGGCGGCGCAGCGCTGAGCGTGCGCTACATCACCGGCAAGCCGATCAAGTTCATCGGCACCGGCGAGAAGACCGACGGCCTGGATGTGTTCCACCCGGACCGCGTCGCCAGCCGCATCCTCGACATGGGCGACGTGCTCAGCCTGGTGGAGCAGGTTGAGCAGCAGGTGGACAAGGACGCCGCCACCCGGCTGGCGGAGAAGGTGGCCAAGGGGCGCAAGTTCGACCTCAACGACATGCGCGAGCAGCTGGGCCAGATGCAGAACATGGGCGGCATCTCCGGTTTGATGGACAAGCTGCCGGGCCTCGGCAACATCCCTGAGCACGTCAAACAGCAGGTGCAGCAGGGCAAGGAAGTGCCGCAGATGATCGCCATCATCAATTCCATGACCAAGAAGGAGCGCCGCAACCCGGCGCTGCTCAACGGCTCGCGGCGCAAGCGCATCGCCGCCGGCGCCGGCGTCACCCCGGCCGACGTCAACCGGTTGATGAAGCAGTACCAGCAGATGGAAAAGATGATGGGCAAGATGGCCCGCGGCGGCATGAAGGGGATGATGCGCGGCCTGCAGGGCATGATGGGCGGGCGCGGGGGCATGCCCTTCCGGTGAGCCGCGAGGCCGTTGCCCGCGCCGGCCACTTCACCACGGTGCAGGTGCGTGGGGGGCGCGTCCAGGGCCGTGACCTGCACCTCGCGCGGCTGGAGGACGCCTCACGTACCCTTTACGGCAGCGCTCCCGGCGTTTCGCTGATCCGGGAGCGGATCCGCGCCGCGCTCCGCGAAGGGGGCATGTCCGGCGGCGATTGTACCCTGCGCGTGCGTATCCTCCCGGCCCGCCCGGGCTGCCGCGCGGGTTCCCCGTCGCAAGGTGTGCAGGCCCTGCCGCTGCGGATCGAAATCGACCTGGAGGCGCTGCGGGACCCGCCGTCCGCGCCGCTCCGCTTGCGAACCCATGCGGGCCTGCGCGAATGCGCCGGCGTGAAGCACCTGGCGCTGGACTTCCAGCTGGAGGCGAAGCGGGCCGCGCAGGCCGCCGGCCATGACGACGCCCTCCTGCTCGCGGCCGACGGCCGCATCAGCGAGGGCACCTTCTGGAACGTCCTGTTCTGGGATGGCAGCGCCGCGGTCTGGCCCGATGCGCCGGCGCTGATGGGCACCACCTGGCAACTCCTGGAGCGGGAACTCGCGCGGGCGGGCGTGCCGCAGCGGTCCCGGGCGATCAGGGTGGAGGCGCTGGGCGCCATGCGGGCGGCCTTCGCGCTCAACAGCACCGGGATCGCCGATATCGCCGCGGTCGACGGGCACGTCCTCCCGGGAGACCCGGCGGCCGGCAGGCGCCTGCGTGAACTGCTCGCCGACGTTCCGTGGGAGAATTTCTGAGCTGGCCCCGGTCCTGTCCGCCCCGCCGTCCACGGCCCGGGGGCGCTTCCCATCAAGCCGGTCGATCCGCTACAATTTCCGGCTTACCTCGCCGACCTGGCGACTGGGCAACACAGGAAATCCCGAAATGGTCAAGATCCGCATGACCCGCGGCGGCGCCAAGAAGCGTCCGTTCTACCACATCATCGTGACCGACTCGCGCAGCGCGCGCGACGGCCGCAACATTGAGCGCCTGGGCTATTACAACCCCGTCGCCGCCGGCGCCGAGAAGCGCGTGGTGCTGGATACCGACCGCGTCGACCACTGGGTCGGCCAGGGCGCGCAGATGAGCGACAAGGTCCGCGCCCTGTACAAGGAAGCGAAGAAGGCCGCCGCCGAAGCTCCGGCTGCCGCCTGATTCCCCGGCCGCGCCACGCGCGGCCGTACCCCGCATGAACGGTCCCGGACGTCGCATCCTGCTGGGCAGGGTCCTCGGCGCCTTTGGCGTGCGCGGCGAGATCAAGCTCGAGTCATTCACCGAGCCGCGCGGGCAGATCCTGCGCTACCAGCCCTGGGTCCTGCGCGATGCCCGCGGCGGCGAGCGCGAGGTCTCGGGCGTGCGCGCGCGCGAAACCGCCAAGGGCCTGGTGGCCAGGTTCCCCGGGGTCGACGACCGCGATACCGCCGAGGCGCTGCGCGGCTGGGAGGTCCACGTGCCGCGTTCGGCGCTGCCGCCGCCCGCCGAAGGCGAGTTCTACTGGGTGGACCTTGAAGGCCTGCAGGTGCAGACGGTGGAAGGCGTTGCGCTGGGCACCGTTTCCCACCTGTTCGCCACCGGCGCGAATGATGTCGTGGTGGTGCGCGGCGGCGACGACGGCCGCGAGCGGATGATTCCGTTCGTGCGGCCGGACTTCATCCGCGACATTGACTTCGCGTCCGGCACGATGACCGTCGACTGGGACCCGGATTTCTGACCATGCGCATCGACGTGGTCAGTCTGTTTCCCGATTTCGTGGGCGGTTGCGCCGGCTTCGGGGTGGTGGGGCGTGCGATCGAGCGCGGCCTGCTGACCGTGGAGGGCTGGAACCCCCGCGACTACGCCGAGGGCAACTACCGCCGCGTCGACGACCGCCCGTTCGGAGGTGGCCCGGGCATGGTGATGATGATCGACCCGCTGCGCGCGGCCATCTCGGCGGCCCGCGCCGCCGACCCGGCGCCCACCAGGGTGATCTACCTCAGCCCGCAGGGCAGGCGCCTGGACCAGGCCGGGGTGCGCGAACTGGCTTCGCGCGAGCGCCTGCTGCTGCTGTGCGGCCGCTACGAGGGCGTGGATGAGCGCCTGGTCCAGGCCGAGGTGGACGAAGAGGTTTCGATCGGCGATTACGTGCTTTCGGGCGGCGAGCTTGCCGCCGCGGTGGTGATCGACGCCGTGGCGAGGCTGCAGGAAGGCGCGCTCAACGACGCCGGGTCGGCCGCCCAGGACAGCTTCGCTGATGACGGCCTGCTGGATTGCCCGCACTACACGAAGCCCGCCAGCCATGAGCTGGGGGATGTCCCCGGGGTTCTGTTGTCCGGCAACCACGCGGAAATCAGCCGCTGGCGCCGCCAGCAGGCCCTGCTCCGCACCCTGGAGCGGCGCCCGGACCTGCTGGAGTCGGCCAGCCTGGACGACGCCGACCGCCGGTTCCTCGCCGCCATCCAGGCGGACGCTGGCCACGGCTCCCGTTGAGGGGCTTGGCGCACGGCCCATGCATCCGGTTATAATAGGCGGCTGCGCCCGATCGCAGCCCATGCCAAGAGCGTGCGTCCACGTGCACCACGCCTACAACGACACCAACAGGCCATCGCCATGAACACCAAGCCTTCCCTGAACACCCTCCTGCAGGACTTCGAGTCCGCGCAGGCCACCCGCGAGCTTCCCCAGTTTGGCCCGGGCGACACCGTCGTCGTCAACGTCAAGGTCAAGGAAGGCAACCGCGAGCGCATCCAGGCCTACGAGGGCGTGGTGATTGCCCGCACCCGCGCCGGCCTGAACTCCTCGTTCACCGTGCGCAAGATCTCCCACGGCTTCGGCGTGGAGCGCGTGTTCCAGGATCACAGCGCCGCGATCGATTCGGTCGAGGTGAAGCGCCGCGGCGCCGTGCGCGCCAGCAAGCTGTACTACCTGCGTGGCCTGGAAGGTCGCAAGGCGCGCATCAAGGAGGACCTGTCCGCCCGTGCCCGAGCCCGCAACGCCAAGGCCCGCGAGGACGCCGCCGCTGCTGCTGCGGCCGCGGCTGCTGCTGCCGAAGCGCCGGCCGAGTCGGCCGAGCCTGCCGCCGAGTAACAGGCCTGCCGCCAGCCGGCGGCGCCCGCAGATCCACCGGAAGGCCCGCGAAAGCGGGCTTTCCGCGTTTTCGCGGCATCAACGGGATGCGACCACGTAGTGGCGTAGGATCGGAGCCATGGAACAAGCAATGGACACCGTGCGCCTTGACCTGTGGCTCTGGGCCGCCCGTTTCTTCAAGACCAGGGCATTGGCCAAGCAGGCCATCGAGACCGGCAAGGTGGAAGTCGGCGGACAGCGGGCGAAGCCGGCGCGCGCGGTCCGGGTCGGCGATGCACTGCGGGTGGTGCGCGGCGAGGAGATCTTCGAGATCGAGGTGGCCGGGCTGTCCGACAGCCGCGGCCCGGCCCGGGTGGCGCAGACGCTCTACGTCGAAACGGAGCAGTCGCGGGCCGAGCGGCTCGAGCGCCTTGCCCGGCTGCGCGCCGAACGCGCCGGCTATCGCCCTCCGCAGCAGAAACCCGACAAGCGCGCACGGCGGTTGATCCGGGCACTGGGCGACATCGACGCAAGCTGAGCGCCGATGCCTGGCCAACCGCGCCGATCAGCGGAGCAGGTGCTCAGGTGAGCGATTTGAGCCGGTACAGCGCTTCAAGCGCCTGCTTGGGGGTGAGTTCGTCCGGGTCGAGTGCAGCCAGGGCGTCCTGCACCGCGGAGGAGGGGGCGAACAGGCCGATCTGGCGCGGCTCGTCCAGGGCCTGCGGGCGCATGCCGCCGGCCTGGGTGTCGCTGCCGCGTTGTTCCAGCTCGGCCAGGCGCGCGCGGGCGTCGGCCACCACCGCCTTTGGCAGGCCGGCCAGCGCCGCGACCTGCAGGCCGAAGCTGCGGTTGGCCGGACCATCCTTGACCGCGTGCATGAACACCAGCGAGTCGTCGTGCTCCACGGCGTCCAGATGCACGTTGGCGATGCCGCTGCCCGGTTCCGCCAGCGCCGTCAGTTCGAAGTAATGGGTAGCGAACAGGGTCATGCTGCGGTTGGCGTGCGCCAGGTGGCGCGCGCTGGCCTCGGCCAGTGCCAGGCCATCGTAGGTCGAGGTGCCGCGGCCGATTTCGTCCATCAGCACCAGCGAGTGTTCGGTGGCGTGATGGAGGATGTAGCTGGTCTCGGCCATTTCCACCATGAAGGTGGACTGGCCCTTCGCCAGGTCGTCGCCGGCGCCGATGCGGGTCAGGATGCGGTCGATGGGGCCGATGCGCGCGCTGGCCGCCGGCACGAAGCTGCCGATGTGTGCCAGCAGCACGATCAGCGCGTTCTGGCGCATGTAGGTGCTCTTGCCGCCCATGTTGGGGCCGGTGATCACCAGCATCCGGCGCTCGGGATGCAGCTCCAGGTCGTTGGGTTCGAACGGCTCCTCGCGCACCGCCTCCACCACCGGGTGGCGGCCGCGCTCGATCAGGATCCCCGGCTCGGCGGTGAGCGCCGGCCGCGACCAGTCCAGCATCTGGGCGCGCTCGGCGAAGCCGGCCAGCACGTCCAGCTCGCTGAGCGCGGCGGCGCAGCGCTTGAGCGGCTCCAGCCGCTGGTTGAGCGCGTCCAGCAGCTGCTCGTACAGCAGCCGCTCGCGCGCCAGCGCCCGCTCGCGCGCGCTGAGCACCTTGTCCTCGAACTCCTTGAGCTCTTCGGTGATGTAGCGCTCGGCGTTGGTCAGCGTCTGGCGGCGCGTGTAGTGCGTCGGCGCCCTGGCCGCCTGCGCCTTGCTGATCTCGATGTAATAGCCGTGGACCCGGTTGTAGCCCAGTTTGAGCGTAGGGATGCCCGTGGCCTGGCGCTCGCGCGCTTCCAGGTCCACCAGGAACTGGTCGGCATTGGCGGAGAGGCCGCGCAGCTCATCCAGCTCGGCGTCGTGGCCTTCGGCGAACACGCCGCCGTCGCGGGCCAGCACCGGCGGCTGTTCGACCAGCGCGGTGGCGAGCAGGTGCGCTTCGGCTGCATGCTCGCCCAGGCCATCGGCCAGCGCCTGCAGCCGGGGCGAATCCAGCGGCGCCAGCAGCGAGCGCACTTGCGGCAGCATCGCCAGGCCGTCGCGCAGCGTGGATAGGTCGCGCGGCCGCGCCGAGCGCAGGGCGATGCGCGAGAGGATCCGCTCCATGTCGCCCAGGCCGCGGAACAGTTCGCGGATGTCCGCATCCGCTCCGCTGTCGAGCAGCGTCTGCACGCCGTGGTGGCGCTGCTCCAGGACCTGCTTGTCACGCAGCGGGCGGTGCAGCCAGCGCCGCAGCAGGCGCCCGCCCATCGGGGTCACCGTGGAATCGAGCACGCCCAGCAGGGTATTGCGGGTGTCGCCATCCACCCGCGTGTCGAGCTCGAGGTGGCGGCGCGTGGCGGCGTTCATGGCGATCGCGCCATCGCCGGTTTCCACCGCGATCGAGGTCAGGTGCGGCAGCTGCTGCTTCTGGGTTTCTTCCACGTAGCCGAGCAGCGCGCCGGCCGCGGCGATCGCCAGCGGCCGGTCCTCGATGCCGAAGCCGGTCAAATCATGCAGCTTGAAGAACTTCAGCAGCTGGCGGCGTCCGCTGTCGGGATCGAACAGCCACGGCGGGCGGGCGCGCAGGCCGCTGCGCTCGCCCAGGAAACCGGGCCAGCCTTCCTCGTCGGGCATCAGGATCTCGGCGGGGTCCAGCCGCGCCAGTTCGGCCTCCAGCTGGTCCTCGTTCTCCACCTCGTTGGCCAGGAATCGGCCGCCGGCCAGGTCCGCCCAGGCCAGCCCGTAGCCGCGCTTGCCGCGGGCCACCGCCAGCAGCAGGGTGTCACGGCGCTCGTTCAGCAGGGCCTCGTCGGTGACCGTACCCGGGGTAACGATCCGCACCACCTTGCGTTCCACCAGCCCCTTGCTGGCAGCCGGATCACCGATCTGCTCGCAGATCGCCACCGACTCGCCCAGCGCCACCAGCCGCGCCAGGTAACCCTCGGCGGCGTGGTAGGGCACGCCCGCCATCGGGATCGGCTGGCCGGCGGAGTTGCCGCGCTGGGTCAGGGTGATGTCCAGCAGCTTCGCCGCCTTGCGCGCATCGTCGTAGAACAGCTCGTAGAAGTCGCCCATGCGGAAGAACAGCAGTTCATCCGGATGCTCCGCCTTGTTGGCGAAGTACTGCTTCATCAGCGGCGTGTGTTCGGGGGCAGGTCTGGCGGTGCGGTCGTTCAAGCAGGTCTCGGCGGGGGATCGGGTTCGGGCAGGGAATCCCCGATGATATCGTCTGCACCCGGATGGAGAACCCTGGAACGTGCTGGAAACGCTTCCCGAAGGCTGGCAGGTGCTGCCGCGCGACTTTTACCGGCGGCATCCGGTGGAGGTGGCGCCCGAGCTGCTGAACATGATCCTGGTGCGCGACGACGGCCGCGCCGGGCGGATCGTGGAGGTCGAGGCCTATGGCGGCGCGGACGATCCCGCCGCGCATTCCTACCGCGGCAAGACCGCGCGCAATGCCACCATGTTTGGCGAGCCGGGCCACCTGTATGTGTACTTCACCTATGGCATCCACTGGGGCTCGAACGCGGTGTGCGGCGAAGTGGGCGAGGGCACCGGGGTGCTGCTGCGGGCCATCGAGCCGATCCGTGGGATCGAGCTGATGCGGCCGCTGCGGCCCAAGGCCAGGCGCGACCGCGACATCGGCAGCGGCCCGGGCAAGCTGTCGCAGGCCATGGGCATCACCGGCGAGCTGGATGGGGCCGACCTGGTGATCGCGGACCGTGGCGTCACCATCGTCACCGACGGCACGCCGCCGCCGCGCAGGCCGGTCGTCGGGCCGCGGATCGGGATCAGCCGGGCGAAGGAGTTCCCGTGGCGCTGGCACGTTCCGGATCACGAGCACGTGTCGGTGCGTCCGCCACGCCGGCCCCGTGCGCCGCGCCCGTCGGGTCCCCGATCTGGATGACGGTGCCTTGCTGCCAGGCGTCCGCGCGCGGCGATTCGGGACGGGCCGCCTTCAGTCCTCGGCCCAGTGGGAGAGATCCTGCTCGATCCGGTCGATGCCCTCCCACGGATCCTTGCGCCGGCGGCGCAGCATGGCGGGCACCTCGTCCAGGGTGAAGGCGTTGGCGCGCTTGAGCTTGGAAAGCGCGCCCCAGCCCAGCGGCATCGCGACCGGCGCACCGGGGCGGGCGCGCAGCGAGTACGACGCCACCGCGGTCGCGCCGCGTCCGTTGCGCAGGTAGTCCACGAAGATGCGCTTGTTGCGCAGGCGCTTGCTGGCGCTGGCCAGGAACCGGTGCGGCTCCGACTGCGCCAGCGCGTCGGCAAAACCGTGGGCGAAGCGCTTGGTCAGGTCCCAGTCGCAGCCCGGGTTGAGCGGCACCACCACATGCAGGCCCTTGCCGCCGGACACGCGCAGGAAGGATTCCAGCTCCAGCCCGGCCAGCAACCGGCGGATGTCATTGGCCGCGCGCTTGACCTCGGCAAACGGCACGTCGGGCCCCGGATCCAGGTCGAACACCACCCGGTCCGCCATGTCCGGATTGGCGGCGTGCGATCCCCACGGATGGAACTCCAGCGCATTGAACTGCACCAGCTCCATCAGCGCCGCCGCGTCCTCCACCACCAGGTAGAACGCATTGGCGCCGCTCTCTTCCTTCAGCTTCACCGAGGACACCAGCTCCAGCCCGGCGGTGTGGTGCTTCTGGAAGAAACAAGGCTGCGCCACGCCGCTGGGGCAGCGGATGATCGACAGCGGCCGTCCGGCAATCTCCGGCAGCAGGTGGTCGAGCACGGCGGCGTAGTAGTCCCAGACCTGGCGCTTGGTGATCCTTTCTTCGGGGAACAGCACCTTGGTGGGGCTGGAGAGTTTGGGCAGGGCGCGTGCGTCTGCATCGGCCTGTTTGCCCTTCCGTGCTTTGCCTGCACTCGTTCCCTTGGGCTTGGTCTTCGCCAGGTCCGGCGCCTCCGCGCGGCTGCCCCGGTCCGAATCCGCCAGGTCGTCCACGTCCTTGTCCCAGCGCACCGCCTTGAGCGACGGCTGGCGCAGCAGCTGCTGGCGGCCGATTCCGCGGAAGAACACCTCCACCACGAACCTGGGCGCAAACCAGGTCGCCGTGCGCAGGTCGGAGTCAGTGGTGCCCACGTGCGCGGTCGGCTTCTTTCCGCCGTCCTTGCCCAGCTTGTCCGTGACTTCGCGCATCAGCTCGTCGCTGAAGCCGGTGCCCACGCGGCCCACGTACAGCCAGCCGTGGTCGGGATCGGGCGTTGCCAGCAGCAGCGAGCCGAAGCCCTTGCGGCTGCCCTTGGGCGCGGTATAGCCCACCACCGCGAACTCGTCGCTGGCCAGGCGCTTGGTCTTGCGCCAGTCGTTGCCGCGGCCGCCGTGGTAGGGCCGGTCGCCGCGCTTGGAAATGATGCCCTCGAAGTGCTGGTCGTCGGCAAGCCGGTAGGCGGCGTCGCCGTCAGCCTCGATGTGGGAGCTGTACGCCAACTGTTTCGGCGCATCCTCAAGCAGCTCCTGCAGCAGCGCCTTGCGGTCGGTGAGC
>JAAYXJ010000123.1 GCA_012515985.1 Gammaproteobacteria bacterium | reverse complement strand
GCGAGCGCCTGCTGCGCGACGAAGCCGGCGCCTGCAGCATCTTCGAGGGCTGGGTGCGCAACCACAACGAGGGCCGGCCGGTGCACGGGCTGCGCTACGAGTCCTACGTGGAACTGGCCGAGTCGGAAGGCGAGCGCATACTGGCGGAGGCGGTCGAGCGGTTCTCGCTGGGCGAGGCTGCCTGCGTGCACCGCATCGGCGAGCTGGCGATCGGCGACCTCGCGGTATGGGTGGGGGTCTCCGCCGGCCACCGCGACATGGCGTTTTCCGCCTGCCGCTGGGTCATCGACGAGGTCAAGGCCAGGGTCCCGATCTGGAAGCACGAGCGCTATGCCGATGGCGACGCCGGCTGGCTGCATCCCGACGAAGGAGCGCCCGGCGGCGGCGCATCCACGGGGCGGAAGGGTGGCAGCCCTGCCGGCTGACCTCGGCGCCCGCGTCGATCGATACCGTTGCTGCCTTCCGGCCCTGGCGGGGTTTTCGACCTAGCGTCGCGAGGGGCCGACAGGGCCACCATGGACAAATCAGGATTGGCGGAGAGGGCGGGATTCGAACCCGCGAAGCGGCTATGAACCGCTTACACACTTTCCAGGCGTGCTCCTTCAACCACTCGGACACCTCTCCGTCCTGGCCCGGCAGGCCGAGAAGCGCACCGGGCCGGCAATTCTACGCTCCGGCCACCGGCGGAACAAGGAATGCCCTGAACCGGCGGGCAGGTGCCGCCGGCATGGCAGAATGGCGCCCATGTCCTATCTCGTCCTCGCCCGGAAGTGGCGCCCCCGCCGTTTTGCCGAACTGGTTGGCCAGGAACACGTGGTGCGCGCGCTCAGCAACGCGCTCGACGCCGGCCGCGTGCACCACGCGCTGCTGTTCACCGGCACCCGTGGCGTGGGCAAGACCACCATCGCCCGGATCTTCGCCAAGAGCCTGAACTGCGAGCAGGGCACTTCCGCCGAACCCTGCGGGGAATGCAGCGCCTGCCGCGACATCGATGCCGGCCGCTTCGTCGACCTGCTGGAGATCGACGCGGCCAGCAACACCAGCGTCGAGGACGTCCGGGACCTGATCGACAACGCCCAGTACATGCCTTCGCGCGGGCGCATCAAGGTGTACCTCATCGACGAGGTCCACATGCTGTCCAGGTCGGCCTTCAATGCCCTGCTCAAGACGCTGGAAGAGCCGCCGGAGCATGTGAAGTTCCTGCTGGCCACCACCGACCCCCAGAAGCTGCCGGTGACGGTGCTTTCGCGCTGCCTGCAGTTCAACCTCAAGCGGCTTGACCAGGAGCAGATCGAAGGGCAGATCACGAAGATCCTGGAGGCCGAGGGCATACCCGCCGATGCCGATGCTGTGCGCCAGCTGGCGAAGTCCGCCGACGGCAGCCTGCGTGACGGGCTTTCCCTGCTCGACCAGGCGATCGCCTACACGGGCGGCAGGCTGGACGGCGCCGGCGTGGCAACGATGCTGGGCACGGTCGACCGCACCCGGGTGGGCGCGCTGCTGGATGCGCTGGCCGCCGGCGACGGCG
>JAAYXJ010000122.1 GCA_012515985.1 Gammaproteobacteria bacterium | reverse complement strand
TCGGGAAGCCGCTTCTGGCTGCGGATGAAGTGGGGGAACTTCATCGGGTCGCGCACGAAGAAGATCGGGGTGTTGTTGCCCACCAGGTCGTAGTTGCCCTGGCGGGTGTAGAACTTGAGCGAGAACCCGCGCACGTCGCGCCAGGTGTCCGGGCTGCCCTGCTCGCCGGCCACGGTGGAGAAGCGGATCAGCAGGTCGGTCTTCTCGCCCTTCTGGAACAGCGCGGCCTTGGTGTACTTCGACACGTCCTCGGTGGTCTCGAACACGCCGTAGGCGCCGCCGCCCTTCGCGTGCGGCTGGCGCTCGGGAACCTTCTCGCGGTTGAAGTGCGCCATCTGCTCGAGGAAGTGCACGTCGTGCAACAGGATCGGCCCGTTGGGCCCGATGGTGAGCGAGTGGCGATCGCTGGGCGCCGGCGCGCCCGTGCTCATGGTGGAACCGGTGTCGTCTTTGTCGCGCTTGGCCATGGCGGGCCTCCTTGGGGAAGTTGGCTTTGATGTTGCACCTGCCAGCGTAGCTTTTTTGTTACCCGGCGGCGGCGCCTCGGCGCCGCCGTCGCGGCCGGCCGCACCACGGCGCTGATCCTCCGCTGGTCCCGCGCGCCTGCCCCTACAATGCCCGCGTGACCACCAAGCCACATGCCCCCTCCTGCGAGCGCAACCGCGGCCCGATCCTGGACGTGCTGCGCATGCACTTCGCCGGCCGCCGCCGGGTGCTGGAGATCGGCAGCGGCAGCGGCCAGCATGCGGTGCATTTCGCCCAGGCCATGCCGTGGCTGCGGTGGCAGGCCAGCGACCTCCCCGGATCACTTCCGGGGATCCGCGCCTGGCTGGGTGATGCCCGGCTGCCGAATACGCCCGCGCCGCTGGCGCTGGACGTGCTGCAGCCCTGGCCGCCGCTGGAAGCCGATGCGGTGTTCACCGCCAATACCCTGCACATCATGGGATGGGATGGCGTGGAAGCGTTCTTCCGCGGAGCCGGGCGGCTGCTTGCGGCGGCAGGTGGGGGCACGCTGGTCGCGTACGGGCCATTCAACTACCAGGGGCGGTACACCAGCGACAGCAACCGCGAGTTCGATGGCTGGCTGAAGGAGCGCAACCCCGATTCGGGAATCCGCGATTTCGAAGCCGTGGACGGGCTTGCCCGCGTGGCCGGCCTGCGGCTCGCGGAAGACGTGGCCATGCCGGCCAACAACCGCTGCCTGGTCTGGCGGCTCGGGGGCGGGCTGCCAGTGGCGTAGCCCATGCCCGCGGGCGGGGCCTGCCGCCCGGGCCTGTGGTAAAACCCGGGCATCCATCCGCAGAGGGAGGCCCGTCATGATCACCCGCCGCGAATACCTCAAGCTGTCCGCCCTGGCGGGCGTGGCGCTTGCGATCAATCCGAAGCTGCTGTTGGCCGACGACAGCCCGCGCGAGGTCATCACGCGCGTGATCCCCGGGACCAGCGAGCGCCTGCCGGTGGTGGGACTCGGCAGCTCTGCCTCGTTCTCGCGGGTTGCCGGCGAGGGCGACACGGACCGCATCCGCGCCGTGCTCCAGGCGCTGGTGGAACATGGAGGCAAGGTGTTCGACACCGCGCCCAGCTATGGCGAAGCGGAGGGGGTGGCCGGCAGGGTCGCCCGAGAGGCCGGCCTGGCCCAGCGCCTGTTCTGGGCCACCAAGCTCAACGTGGTACCCCGCGGTGGTGACACGGCCGACGTTGACGCCGCGCGTGCCCAGCTCGAACAGTCGTTCGCGCGCATCGGCAAGGACCCGATCGACCTGGTCCAGGTCCACAACATGGCCGACCCGCCCACCCAGCTGGGCCTGCTCAACGAATACAAGCAGGCAGGCCGCATCCGCTACGTGGGCATCACCACCACCTTCCCGCGCCAGTACGCGGACCTGGAGGCGCTGATGCGCAACGAGCCGCTCGATTTCATCGGGGTGGATTACGCAATCGACAACCGCACCATGGAGGAGCGGATCTTCCCCCTGGCTGCCGAGCGCGGTATCGGCGTGCTGGTGTACGCGCCCTTCGGGCGCCGGCGGTTGTGGGAACAGGTGGAAGGGAAGCAGGTGCCCGAATGGGCCGCCGAGTGGGACATCGCGACCTGGGGACAGTTCTTCCTCAAGTTCGTGGTGTCCAATCCGGTGGTGACCGCGGCCACCCCGTCCACCAGCCGTCCCGAACACATGATCGACAACCTTGGCGCGGCCACCGGGCGGCTGCCCGACGAGGCTGGCCGGCAGCGGATGGTTGAATACGTCGCCGCCCTGGATTGATCGCGGGGCGTTGAGCCGTCCCGGCGGAGGCTAGGCGCGGGCGCGGAAAAATTCACGTGGAATGTTCGCTGCGGGTGGTAACGCTGGCCGCCTCCTGAAGCATGGAGCCGAGGTCGGCATCAACCGCGGTGGAAGGGCTCCGGGAGCTGAATACGGGATGCTGCATTGCGACATCCCGTTTGACTGAATGAGAATGATCGTTCATTCTACTGCGGTTCTGCCGGGGCCTGCCCCGGCGGTTTTCCTTTCCAGCCCGAGCCCCCACGATGCGCAAACCCCACGTTCGCCTGGTCCTTCCTGCCCTGTTCATGTCCCTGGCGCTTGCGGCCTGCGGAGAAGGTGGGGAGCCCGCCCAGCCGCCGCCTCCGGAAGTGTCGGTGGTCACCCTGGAGTCCGAAACCGTCACTCTGACGCGTGAACTCCCGGGCCGCACCAGCGCCTTCCTGGTCGCCGAAGTGAGGCCGCAGGTGAACGGGATCATCGAGGAGCGGCTGTTCACCGAAGGCACGGTGGTGGAGGAAGGCCAGCCGCTCTACCGCATCGACGACGCCGATTACCGGGCCGCGGCCGCCAGCGCACGCGCCCAGCTGGCGCGCGCCGAGACTGCCTTGGTCAACGCCCGTTCCCTGGAGAGCCGGATGAAGGAGCTGGCCGGGACCCGCTACGTCTCCGAGCAGGAATACGAGAATGCCGTGGCCGCCGCCCGCCAGGCGGAGGCGGAAGTGGGCGCCGCCCGGGCCGCCCTGGATGCGGCCAACGTCACCC
>JAAYXJ010000121.1 GCA_012515985.1 Gammaproteobacteria bacterium | reverse complement strand
CCGGCCCTGGCGCATCTCCCGGGCCGCTGCGCGAGTCCGCCGCCCAGGCGCTGGACACGGTCGGGCAGGTGCTTGAGGACGCCCGCGGCGCACTGGTGACCGGTGAGGTGGGGCGCGTGGTCTCGGTCGGGCCGGGGGTGGCGCACCTGCACGGCCTGCCGGGGGTACAGGCCGAGGAACTTGTGTCGCTGGCCGGCGGGCTGCTGGGCATGGCCTGGAACCTCGACCCGGACGAGGTGGGCGTGGTGCTGCTGGGCGCCGGCGACGAACTCGCGGCCGGCAGCTTTGCCCACCGCACCGGACGCATCCTCGACGTGCCGGTGGGCGAGGGGCTGCTCGGGCGGGTGGTGGATGCGCTGGGCAATCCGCTGGACGAACGCGGGCCGCTGCGCCTGCGCGAGCGGCGGCCGGTGGAACAGCCGGCCCCGCCGATCCTGCACCGGGCCCCGGTGACGCGGCCGCTGCAGACCGGCCTGAAGGTGATCGACTCGCTGCTGCCGATCGGCCGCGGCCAGCGCGAGCTGATCCTGGGCGACCGCCAGACCGGCAAGACCGCGATCGCGCTGGACACCATCCTCAACCAGCGTGGCCGCGACGTCGTGTGCGTGTACTGCAGCATCGGCCAGCGCAGCTCCGGGGTGGCCGAGTTCCTCTCCCACCTGCGCCGGCATGACGCAATGGCCTACAGCATCGCGGTGGTGGCTTCCGGGGATGAGCCGCCGGGCGTGCAGTACATCGCTCCGTACGCGGCGACCACCATGGCCGAATACTTCATGCGGCAGGGTCGCGACGTGCTGATCGTCTACGACGACCTCACCCGCCACGCGCGCGCCTACCGCGAACTGTCGCTGCTGATGCGCCGCCCGCCCGGCCGGGAGGCTTACCCGGGCGACATCTTCTACGTGCATTCGCGCCTGCTCGAGCGCGCCACCCAGCTGCGTCCCGAACATGGCGGCGGCTCCCTCACCGCGCTGCCGATCGCCGAGACCCAGTCGCAGAACATCTCCGCCTACATCCCCACCAACCTCATCTCCATCACCGACGGCCAGATCGTGCTCTCGCCGCAGCAGTTCCGCCGGGGGGTGCTGCCGGCGGTGGACGTGGGCCGCTCGGTCTCGCGGGTGGGCGGCAAGGCCCAGCTGCCGTGCTACCGGGCGGTGGCCGGTGAGCTGCGGCTGTCGTACGCGCAGTTCGAGGAGCTGGAGGTCTTCGCCCGCTTCGGCACCCGGCTCGACGAGGCCTCGGTGGCCACGCTCGAGCGCGGGCGGCGCGTGCGCGAGGTGTTCAAGCAGCCCCAGTACCAGCCGATGCGCGTGGCCGAACAGGTCGCCGTGCTGCTGGCCGCCAGCGAGGGCCTGCTGAGCCAGGTGCCGGCGGACCAGGTCGTCGCGGTGGAGCAGGTCATCCGGACCCGGGTCTCCGGAGAACTGCCGGACGTCTGCCAGCGCATGGAATCCGGCCAACAGCTTGGCGACGACGACCGTGCCGCCCTGCTGCGGTTGATCGGCGAGGTGATGGCGGAAGCCGCGGAGCCCGCCCCATGAGCCAGACCCTGGAATCGATGCGCCGCCGCATCGAGACCGCCGAGGACATGTACGGCGTGGTCCGGGTGATGAAGGCGATGGCGGCTTCCAGCGTGCGCCAGTACGAGGCCGCGGT
>JAAYXJ010000120.1 GCA_012515985.1 Gammaproteobacteria bacterium | reverse complement strand
GGCTCTCGAACAGCGGCAGGTACACCTCGGCGAACACCGCCTTGATGTCACGGCTGACGTCGTCGAGGATGTTGGCCTGGTCGAACGGCGCGTTGAACACCACGCGCGGGTCCGTCCTCTGGTCGCCATCGAACTTGAACTCCTCGCGGCGCAGGTCGAATCCCGCCGCCGCGTAGATGGCGCCGCCCGGCAGCGAGAGGCCGATGTCTCCGGACACGATGCCGTCGACCTGGGTGACCACCGTTTCGCCGCCATACAGGACCACGCCCGTGGCCGAGGCCGCCTGCAGGCCGGCAAGCGCCTCAGGCGACTGCGACTGCCCGGGCATCAGGAACGGATTGAGCAGGCCGCTGCCGAACAGCTCCTGGAGGGCATCGGTGTAGTGGTAACCCCCGTTGAGGGTGGACTTTGACTCGCTCGACGCCCGCGACAGGCCGAAGCTGTAATCCCAGTCGCCGAGCATGCCCTCGAACCCGAGCAGCACGCGATAGGCGCGGGTATTGGTCAGGATCTGGCGCGGCCCGCAGTCCATGCAGCGCCAGCGGTAGGCGATGCGCTCGCCGTACTGCAGCTGGTCGGCGCCGAAGTATTCCGCCAGCGCGTCGTAGACCAGGTCATACGACTCGCCCGTGCTCGGGTACCAGGTGTCGGGATTGAAGGCCGCGGTGGCCGAGGTGCTGGAGGAGATCTGGTTGGGCTCGAAGGTCTTCTCCACGTCCACGTCGGAGCCCACGAATTCGAAGAACGCCTCATGGGCATCGCCAAGCCGGAAGGTGGCACGGCCGATGAAGTCCACGCTCTCCTGCGGCTGCTGGATCACCGCGGCCGCCGGGTAATCCCAGGCACAGGCATAGCGCGAGGCGGGAACGTTCCACAGCTGGTAGCCGTACGGCCCCATCATCTCCCCGCCCGCCTCGCAGCCGGGCGCGCCGGGCAGGTTGAGCGTGTTGAAGGCGGTCTGGAGGGAGCCGTCGGCCGGATCGACCAGGCCACCGTCAGCCATCGAGCCGGCCAGCCCGAACACGGTGGCGAACGGCGTGCCACGGGTATCCGGGGAGAGGCCCCGCGCCGGCTGGAAGGTATTGGAGAAGTCGCGGTCGTCACCGCGCAGGATGGTGTTCTTCTTGACGCTCAGCGTGCCGAACACGTTCCAGCCGTCGTCATCCAGGCTGCCGCCACCCAGCAGCAGGTTGGCGCGATAGATGTCCGCGCCGCCGGCCTCGGTCATGTCGGCGAACACCGACGCCTCGCCACCCTCGTAGTCGCGCCGGGTGATGAAGTTGATCACCCCGCCGATGGCGTCCGTGCCGTACACGGCGGAGGCACCATCGCGCAGCACCTCGACCCGGTCGATGGCGGCGAACGGGATCGAGTTGAGGTCCACTGCGCGGCCCTTGAGCCCGTGGGTGGCCACGCGCCGGCCGTTGAGCAGTACCAGGGTGGCGTCAGCGCCCTGCCCACGCAGGTTGGCGCCGGAGACGCCGTTGTTGCCGCGCTGTTCCTCGTGGACGATGCCAGAGTTGCTGGCCAGGTTGTCTGACGAGTTGCCGGCGATGTTCATGTACATCAGCAGCTGCTCGGCCGAGGTGATGCCCTGGGCCTCGATGTCGGCCCGCTGGAACACCGTGATCGGAAGCTGGGTCTCGGCGTCGGTGCGCCGGATGTGGCTGCCGGTGACCCGGACTGTATCGAGCGTGCGCGCCTGGCGCTGCTCCTCCTGCTCTGGCGGCCTGTCCTGCTGGGCTGCAGCGATGCCCGGCATGGCCAGGGCGAACAACACGGCCACGGCAAGGTGCCCCGGCTTCCTGCAAAGCGGAACTGCATGCATGCGTGCTCTCCCCGATTGTCCCCTCCAGCGTATGTAGCACGCGGGCGCCGGAAGTCAAAGCAGGGCGGCCCGGGGAGGGCCGCCCGTCTTCCTATCGCATCGGGCAGTCCCCGGTTCGCGCGAACGACAGGTCTTCGTAGTCGTAGCTGAAGTCCGCCTCCGGATCGACCTTGGCCATGGTCAATCGCGCCGGCCCGCTGGCGCTTGCGGCACTGAACTCCAGCCATGCGTCCGCATCCGCGCCCAGGGTGTCGAAGTCCACCAGCAGGCGTCCGGCGGCAGCAAGCACCGGGCCGGCGAGCCGCGGCGACCTGGCCGATTCAAAACG
>JAAYXJ010000119.1 GCA_012515985.1 Gammaproteobacteria bacterium | reverse complement strand
TCACCCTGCTCACCGACGGCATGCGCTGCGCCGCCTGCGCCTGGCTGATCGACCGCGCGCTCTCGCGCGAGGAAGGCGTGGTGGAGACCGGCGCCAACGCCGTCACCGGCCGCATCCGCCTGACCTGGGATCCCTCTCGCACCGCGCTGTCGGCGCCGCTGCGGCGGCTGGCCGCGCTGGGCTACCGGCCCTACCTGGCCACCGGCGAGGCGCGCGAGCGCGAGCGCCGGCGCCAGCGCAACCGCGACCTGCTGCGGATCGGCATCGCCGGCATCGGCGCCATGCAGGCCATGATGATGGCCGAGGCGCTGTACCTGGACATCCATTTCACGATGCCCATCCCCACGCGGGACTTCTTCCGCTGGGTCACCTTCCTGCTGTCCACGCCGGTGGTGTTCTACGCCGGCTGGCCGTTCCTGCTGGGCGCCTGGCGCGAGCTGTCGCAGCGGCGGCTGGGCATGGATACCCTGATCGCCAGCGCCACCCTGCTGGCCTGGGGCGCCAGCGTGTTCGAGACCGTCCGCGGCGGCGTGCACGTGTGGTACGACGCTGCGGTGATGTTCGTGTTCCTGCTGCTGGTGGCGCGCATGCTCGAACAGCGCGCGCGCGCCACGGCCAGCGCCCAGGTCGATGCGCTTGCCCGCGCCCGGCCCGCCTTCGCCATCCGCGAAGGCCCCGGAGGCGAACGCGAAACAGTGCCCGTGGCGGCGCTGTCGCCGGGCGACATCGCCTGCGTGCCGGTGGGGGGCGTGGTGCCCGCCGACGGCACGCTGCTGGAGCCCTCCAGCTTCGAGGAGGCGCTGTTGACCGGTGAATGGAGCCCGGTGGCGCGTGAGGCCGGCGAGCGCGTCTACGCGGGCACCCTGTGCCGGGAGCGCCCCGCCCGCCTGCGCGTGGATGAAACCGGCACCGGCACCCGGCTCTCGCAGCTCACCGCGCTGGTCGAGAAGGCCCAGGCGCAGCGCCCGGCGCTGGCCGAGGTCGGCGAGCGTATCGCCCACCACTTCGTTGCCTGGCTGCTGGTAATTGCCGCGCTCGTGTACCTGGGCTGGCGGATCCACGATCCCTCGCGGGCGCTGGAAGTCACCCTGGCCCTGCTCGTCATCAGCTGCCCCTGCGCGCTGGCGCTGGCGGCCCCGGCGGCGCTGGCCGCCACCCACGGCACCCTGGCGCGGCTGGGGGTGCTGGCGCTGGGCGAGGCGGCGCTGGATCGCCTGTCCGCGGTGACCGACGTGGTGTTCGACAAGACCGGCACCCTCAGCGATGGCCATCCGGTGCTGTCGGAGGTCACGGCCCTGGGCGACCATGGGCGCGACGAAGTGCTGGCGATTGCCGCTGCCCTGGAAAGCGACAGCGGGCATCCCCTGGCGCGCGCGTTCGCGGGCATTGCGCCGGCGGGCGTCGCCACGGACGTGCGCGCGGTGCCCGGGCAGGGCATCGAGGGCGAGGTCGACGGCGTGCGCTGGAGGCTGGGCCGCGCCGGCTTCGCCGCCGGCGGCGAGGAGGATGATGCCATCTGGCTGGGCGACGGCCGCCAGGCTGCGGCGCGGTTCCGGATCTCGGAATCCGCGCGCCCCGACGCCGCCGAAGCCGTGGCCCTGCTGCGCGGCATGGGCCTGCGCGTGCACCTGTCCAGCGGCGACGCCGAAGGCCCCGTGCGCCGCTTCGCCAGCGAGCTGGGCATCGAACGCGCACACGCCCGCCAGAGCCCGGAGGACAAGCTCGACTATGCCCGGAGCCTGCAGGCCGAGGGCCGCGTGGTGGCGATGGTGGGTGACGGCCTCAACGACGCGCCGGTGCTGGCCGGCGCCGACGTTTCGCTGGCGCTGGCGGGCGGCGCGCCCCTGGCACAGCAATCCGCCGACCTGGTGCTCACCGGGAGCTCGCTGCTGCGGGTCCCGCAGGCGATCGCCACGGCCCGGCGCACCCGCCGCATCGTGCGCCAGAACCTGGCCTGGGCGGCGGGCTACAACGTCATCGCCCTGCCGGTGGCGATCGCCGGCCTGGTGACGCCCTGGCTGGCTGCGCTGGGCATGGCGCTGTCTTCGCTGCTCGTCGTGTGCAATGCCCTGCGCCTGGCGCGCGCGCCATCCCTGACGGGGAGGACCGCTGCATGAACATCCTCTTTGTACTGATCCCGATCAGCATCTTGCTCCTGCTGGTGATGATCGCTGCCTTCGTCTGGGCGGTCCGCAAGGGCCAGTTCGAAAACCTTGACGCCGCGGCGATCGACATCCTCAGCGACGATGCACCGCCGCCCGGCCGTCCGGACGGCAAGGCCACGGCCCCGGAGCGCGATGCCGATTGACTGGCTCATGCTGGGCGCGGCCCTGCTCGCCGGCCTGATGGGCGGCGTGCACTGCGCGGCCATGTGCGGGGGCATCGCCACCGGTTTCTCGGCCATGTCCGGCCGCAGCAGCTGGCTGGCCGCGCTTGAGCCCAACCTGGGCCGCGTGCTCGGCTACACGCTCGCCGGCGCCATCGTCGGCGGCATCGGCCACGGCCTGCTCAGCGTGGCCCGCGTGGACTGGCTGGCGTGGGGCCTGCGCTCGGCGGTGGGCCTGGTGTTGATCGCCATTGCCATACGCATGCTCAACCCGCGCGCGGGGCCGGGCGTGCTTGCAGGCCCGGCGCACCGGCTGTGGGCACGGCTGCGGCCGCTGCAGCGCCACCTCCTGCCGGCCGACACCAGCGCCAAGCGCGTTGGTCTGGGCATGCTGTGGGGCTGGCTGCCCTGCGGGTTGAGCACCACGCTGCTGGCTGCCGCCTGGCTCCAAGCCGATGCGCGCAACGGCGCGCTGACCATGGCCGCGTTCGGCCTCGGCACCCTGCCGATGATGGTGCCGTTGACCTGGTCCGGCGCGCGCATTGCGCGCTGGCTGCAGAAACCCGGCCTGCGGCGCTCGGCCGGCGTGCTGGTATTGGCGTCGGGCGTGCTCACCCTCGCCTCGCCGTGGCTGATGCAGATCCCCGCGCTGCACGGTGCGTTGACCGCACTGGGCTGCGTGCCGCGCGCAACCTGAACCAAAGGTTGACTGGCGCCGCCAGGCACGCCCCCGGCTGATCCAGATCAAGCCGTTCCGGGCGCGCCCCGGCGATAATTTTTGCCATCGGATTCCAGCCCAATCCCAATCCATTTCCAATTCAACAGGAGCAATCGCATGAAGCGTTACCTTGCAATCTTCGGACTCGCCCTCCTTGGTGTCGTTGGCACCGCCCAGGCCCAGAACTGCACCATCTCCCTGGAGGGCAACGACCGCATGCAGTTCGACAAGAAGAGCGTCAGCGTATCGGCCAGCTGCCCGACCATCACCGTCGAGCTCAAGCACACCGGTTCGCTGCCGGTGGCCGCGATGGGCCACAACGTGGTCATCACTGAAACCGGCGACGCGAACGACGTGGCCCAGGCCGGCATCAAGGCCGGTGCGCCCAACTACCTGCCCGGGGGCGATGCCCGCGTGATCGCCGCGACCGACATGATCGGCGGCGGCCAGAGCACCAGCATCACCTTCCCCGGCAACAAGCTGACGGCAGGCGGCGACTACACCTTCTTCTGCTCGTTCCCCGGCCACTCGGGAATCATGCGCGGCACGGTCGAAGTCACCAACTGATCGGCGCAGCCACCGCTGCCTCCCCCAAAAAGCATGCCGGCGACAGCCGGCGTGCTTTTTTTGTTCTCTCAAGACGCCCCGCCGGTCGCGTCGGCCGCCGTTGCCGGCACCACGAGGACATCGCAGGCAGCGCCCGACAACACCTTGCGCGCCACGCTTCCCAGAAGATGGCTCGCCACCACGTTCAGGCCCTGGGTGCCTACGGCGACCAGCCCGACCGCCCGCCTGCGTGATGCCTTGCACAGGGTGCTGGCAGGATCGCCGTGCACGACCCTGGCCGTGGTTCGCTTCGGCAATCGTCCGTTCTCCCCGTACGCGACGACCATCTTTTCCCGCGCTGCCTCGATTCTTGCCATGCGGTACCGCTCGATTTCTGCCTGCGACGTACCCGCCAGCAACATCGCCTGTTCGAACTGCAGCGGGATCTCCATGGAATGGACAAATTCGCGAACGGCCGATGGCGCCAGGCGCCCGGCCCATGCCACAGCCGCCTCCGCATGCCCGGAAAAGTCCACCCCGACGACAACGCGCCGATAGGGGTCCGCAGGAGCCGACCGGACCACCAGCACAGGGCACTCCACGCACCTGACGACCCTGTCGGCAGTGGAGCCGAACACCTTTTCGCGCAGGTTTCTTGCAGCCCCCGGCCCGATGACAACCAGGTCAGCGGCATACGCTTGCGCTTGCTCGCGTATGACGTCATGAGCCCTCCCTGCCTTGATGTGGAGCTGGTCCGGCGTGGCGGCATGGCCAAGCAGCGCCTGCAGATGCGCGGCGGCCTGCTGTTCCAGCACGCGGGCCAGCGCGTCAGCATCGACAGCGGCTGGCAAGTCCGCATGCGCGGGCGCCTCGGCTTCCATGACATGAAGGCCAACCAGCCGCGCCCCATGCTCGCTCGCCAGCTGCACTGCCCGATCGGCCACGCGCTTGCAGCCATCCTCCAGCGCCAATGCCACCAGTATTGTCTTGATCGACATATGCCCTTCCTCGTTCTGGTCGCTGCACCCTGAGGCGCACGCGGCGACGTCCCCTCCAGCCATCAAGGCATGACGAGGATCGACTTGGCGATGCTGAAATAGATCAGCACGCCTGTTGCATCGGCGATCGACGTTACCAGCGGCGTGCTGGCCGTGGCCGGATCCATCTTGAACCTGCTCAGCGCAAAGGGGAGCAGCATTCCGATCAGGCTCCCAACGAGGACGATCAACACCATCGACAGGGCGATGACCAGGGCGATCTGGGGCCCGCCGCGCAGCACCCCGATCGCCGCAATCGCGCATGCCATGCTCAGGCCCAGCAGGATCCCCACCGCCAGCTCGCGCCCAAGCATCCTGCTCCAGTCCGCGGCACCGATTTCTCCCGTGCCCAGGGCCCGGACCATGAGCGTGGCCGATTGCGATCCCGCGTTCCCTCCCGAGGCGATCAGGATCGGCAGGAAGAACATCAGCGCCAGATTGGCGGCAATGGTGTCCTCGAAATACGCGATCCCCGCTCCGGAAAAAATGTTGCCAAACACCAGCAACATCAGCCACGCGATTCTGGCCCGGTAAAGCATCGCAATGGATGCAGTGCCGACGCTGGAGGCCAGGTTGGTGACCGTGCCGACCCGGTGGAAGTCATCCGTGGCCTCGGCCTCCATGACGTCAAGCGCGTCGTCGTGGGTGATGATCCCCACGAGGCGCCCGCCGTCGTCGACCACCGGCAATGCGATCACGTCGTAATGGGCGATCCGGCGCGCCGCGTCCTCGACATCGTCGTCCACATGGATGGCGTGCGTATTGACCTCCATGATGTCGGCGACATTCGCATGGACAGGGGCGGTGATCAGGTCCTGCAGCCGCACCGAACCAAGCAGCGATCGGTCTTGGCCAATGACATAGGCACGGTTGATCGTCTCCTTGTCGGGCGCCTCCATGCGCAGGACGGTCAACGCCGTGGTCGCACTCAGGTCGGGGGACAGGGCCGCATAGTCGGACGTCATGATCGCCCCGGCAGTTCCTTCCGCGTACGACGAGAGGCGGCGGATGTCTTCCCGCTCCGCATGTGCCAGCGCAGGCATCAGCGCCTCGCGCTGCTCATCGGACAGCCCCTTGTAGAGGTCGACGCGCTCGTCGGCTTTCATTTCCATCACGATCGCGGCCAGATCTGCGCGTGGCGTCACCATCGCCAGCGACGTCTGGAAGCCGGGCTCGAGATAGCCGAAGACGTCGGCCTGGCAGCCCGGGTCGGCCTGCCGCAAGGCGATCCAGGCATCGCCGGGTTCCATCTCCTGCAAGGCATCGGCCAAGTCGGCCGGATGCTCGCCAGCGAACGCAGCGGCGACTTCGGCGGGTTCGCCGTTGCGGAAAACGTTCTGGAGCTTGCTGGTCCTGGCTTGCATCGGCGCCTCCTCTGACCGGGGCAGCATACCCCAGCGTGCAAGTGCTCAAGATGCCTGGATGCGCCGAAAAAAACCGCGGAATCGCGGCCCGGTTGACCCCGGTCAAGGCGTGGTGCAACCGCGCGCGGGACCATATGCCCAGACAAGATTTACCTCACCTGGAGCAACACGATGAAAGTGCTGAAGACCACCCTGATCGCCGCGGCAATCGCCCTTGGCATGGGCGTCGCCCCTCCCCCGGCCCAGGCCATGGATGCGATGGACCTGGTGCAGAAGAACATCGCAACCGCATCCGACCTGGCCAACCTTCCCCGCGAACAGGTGCAGCTGGTGCGGCCCCCGTTCGTGCATGACCACGACCAGGTGGCGACCACCGGCCCCAAGGTCGTGCAGTTCACCATGGCCATCGAAGAGAAGGAGATCGTGATCGACGACCAGGGCACCACGATGCAGGCCATGACCTTCGGCGGCAGCATCCCCGGCCCGATGATGGTGGTCCACCAGGGCGACTACGTGGAACTGACCCTGGTCAACCCGGCCACCAACACGATGCCGCACAACATCGACTTCCACGCGGCCACCGGCGCCATGGGCGGCGGCGACATCACCATCATCGCCCCCGGCGAGGAAGTGACGCTGCGGTTCAAGGCCGACCGCGCCGGCACCTTCATCTACCACTGCGCCCCGGGCGGCACGATGACCCCGTGGCACATCATGGCCGGCATGCATGGTGCCATCACGGTGCTGCCGCGCGACGGTCTCAAGGACGCCGAAGGCAACCCGCTGCGCTACGACAGGATGTATTACATCGGCGAAACCGACTTCTACATCCCGCGGGACGAGGACGGCAACTTCAAGAGCTACGCCTCCGCCGCCGAGTCCCTGCCGGAGACGCTGGACGTGATGCGCGGCCTGGTCCCCACCCACGTCGTCTTCAACGGCGCCGTCGGGGCCATCACCGGCGAGAACTCCATGCGCAGCGAAGTCGGCGAAACGGTGCTCTTCGTCCACTCCACCGCCACCCGCGACACCCGGCCCCACCTCATCGGTGGCCACGCCGACTACGTCTGGGAGCACGGCAAGTTCGGCAACGACCCGGACGTGGACTACGAGACCTGGTTCGTCCGCGGAGGCTCCGCCGCCGCTGCCCTCTACACCTTCAAGCAGCCCGGTCTCTACGCCTACGTCAACCACAACCTGATCGAGGGCGTCGAACTGGGAGCGGCCGCCCACATGCTCGTGGACGGCGACACCTGGGATCACGATCTCATGACCCTTCCCTCCGCCCCGGGCGCGATCAAGCCCGACACCGACCAGTCCACGCTCCCCGAGCGCTGACCGGCTCCCCACCGGCCCAAGGGCCCGAACCGCGCCGCCCCGTTCCCGGGGCGGCGCTTTGCGTCCAGCCTCCTCGCCGGCCCAAGCCCTCCCTCCCGGAGCCGGGCCCCACCGCGGTCGGGAGGTCTTTGCGCGTAAGTAAAGGAGGAGGCCGCAGCCGCAGGCGGAGGCCGGGGGACATGGAGCGCGCACCTGCACCCGAAAAAACAGACCCCCATTGACCAGGGTCAAGGCCCTCCCCCCAAACCCGGCGTAACGTGCACCCCATGCAGATTCCCACCGCCCATTTCGATGCGGAGCTGGCCCGGCGCTACAACCGTCCCGGCCCGCGCTACACCTCGTACCCCACCGCCCCCCGCTTCAATGAAGCATTCGGCGAAGCGGAGCTGCGCGAGGCGGCGATGGCGAGCAACGGCGACCCGATCCCGCGGCGCCTCTCGCTCTACGTCCACGTGCCGTTCTGCATGAGCCCCTGCTTCTACTGCGGCTGCAACCGCATCATCACCCGCGACCTGGCGCGCGGCGAGGCGTACCTCGCCCGCCTTTACCGCGAGATCGCGCTGGTGGCCGAGCTCTTCGACCGCGACCGCGAAGTGATCCAGCTCCACTTCGGCGGCGGTACTCCCAACTTCCTCGCTCCCGCCCAGCTGGCCGAAG
>JAAYXJ010000118.1 GCA_012515985.1 Gammaproteobacteria bacterium | reverse complement strand
CGGAAGGTCTTGTCGTGGCTGCCGTACTCCTCGGCCTTCTGCGCCATCAGGCCCACGTTGGGCACGCTGCCCATGGTAGCCGGATCAAACGCGCCGTTGGCCTTGCAGTCCTCGATCACCGCCTGGTACACGCCGGCGTAGGAGCGGTCGGGGATCACCGCCTTGGCGTCCTGCAGCTCGCCCTTCGCGTTCCACATCCTGCCCGAGTCGCGGATCATCGCCGGCATCGAGGCGTCGACGATCACGTCCGAGGGCACGTGCAGGTTGGTGATGCCCTTGTCGGAGTTCACCATCGCCAGGCCCGGGCGCTCGCCGTAGAGCGCATCGATGTCGGCGCGGATCGCGGCGGCGGTGTCTTCGGGCATCCTGTCTAGGCGCGCGTACAGGTCACCGATGCCGCTGTTGCGGTCAAAGCCGGCCTCCTTCAGCGCATCCGCGTGCTTGTCCAGCACCGGGCGGTAGAACTCCTGCACCGCCACGCCGAACATGATCGGGTCGGAGACCTTCATCATCGTGGCCTTCAGGTGCAGCGAGAACAGCACGCCCTGGGCCCTGGCGTCCTCGATCTGGGCCGCCATGAATTCCGCCAGCGCCTTGCGCGACATGCGCGCGGCGTCCACCACCTCGCCTTCCTGCACCTTCACCGGCCCGCGCAGCGCCTTGGCCTGGCCGTCGGCGCCGACGAACTCGATGTTGAGTTCACCGGCCCTGGCCATGGTCGCCGAGCGCTCGCTGGAGTAGAAATCGCCGTCGGCCATGTGCGCCACGTGCGACTTGGAATCCGCGGTCCACTTGCCCATGCGGTGCGGGTTCTTGCGCGCGTAGTCCTTCACCGACTTGGGCGCGCGGCGGTCGGAGTTGCCTTCGCGCAGCACCGGGTTCACGGCGCTGCCCAGCGCGCGGCCGTAGCGGGCGCGGATTTCGCGCTCCTCGTCGGTGGACGGCTCGGCCGGGTAATCGGGCAGGTCGAAGCCCTTGTCCTGCAGTTCGCGGATGGCGGCGCGCAGCTGCGGCTCGGAGGCGCTGATGTTGGGCAGCTTGATGATGTTGGCGTCCGGGGTCTTGGCCAGCTCGCCCAGCTCCGCCAGGTGGTCGGCGACCCGCTGGTCCTCGCCCAGCCTGTCCGCGAACTGCGCCAGGATCCGGCCCGACAGCGAGATGTCGCGGGTCTCCACCTCCACCCCGGCGGGGCGGGTGAACGCCTGCACGATCGGCAGCAGCGACTGGGTGGCCAGGAACGGGGCTTCGTCGGTCAGGGTGTAGATGATCTTGGGGGCGTCGGACATGGGCAGGGATTCCTCGGAAAGCGGGAGGGAGCGCCGCGGGCCGGCGCGGGCCGGCAGGCGGGACGGCGGCCCGGGCGGGCCCACCGCATAACCCGGCCATTGTCGCGGTTTGGGCCGGGCCGGGCAAAGCAACACAGCCTTCCATCGCGGAATCGGCCGCGATCCATGCTGGAATATGCCGCCCTCCCCCGTCCTGCCCGGTGCCCCATGCGCGAAGTCGGCCTGACCATCCTGATGCTCACCCTGAGCAACGTCTTCATGACCTTCGCCTGGTACGCGCACCTGAAGGAGCTGAGCGCCAAGCCGTGGATCGTCGCCGCCCTGGCCAGCTGGGGCGTGGCGCTGCTGGAATACCTGTTCCAGGTGCCGGCCAACCGCATCGGCTACACGGTGATGTCGCTGGGCCAGCTGAAGATCCTGCAGGAGGTGATCACGCTCGGCGTGTTCGTGCCGTTCGCGTTCTTCTACATGAAGGAGCCGCTGAAGCTGGATTACCTGTGGGCGGCCCTGTGCATCCTGGGCGCGGTGTTCTTCATCTTCCGCGGCGGCCTGGGCGTGTCGGCGTGAGCGATTTCGGACGAGCCGGGCCGGCCGCGCCAGTGCGCAGCCGCGAGCCGGGGTGGTTCATCTTCGGCCTGATGGCCAGCGTCACCTTCGTGGGCCTGATGTCGGAGCTGCTGCCGTCGGGCGTGCTGCCGCAGATGGCCGAGGGTCTGGGCGTTTCCGATTCCGGCGTGGGCCTGCTGGTGGGGGTGTACGCGCTGGCCTCGGCGGTGTGCGCGATCCCGCTCGTGCGCGCCACCCTGCCGGTCAACCGCAAGCACCTTTTGCTCACGCTGCTGGGCGGGTTCGCGGTGTCCAACTTCGTGGTCGGGCTGTCGTCCTCGTATGCGGTGATCCTTGGCGCGCGCCTGCTTGGCGGCGCCTGCGCCGGCGTGATGTGGCCGATGATCGCCGCCTACGGCACGCGCCTGGTGCCACCGGAACGGCACGGCCGGGTGATCACCGTGATCATGGCCGGCAGCACCCTGGGGATCAGCCTGGGCCTGCCGGCGATGACCTTCGTGGGGCTGCGCTTTGGCTGGCGCGCCGAATTCGTGCTGATGGGGCTGGTGGTGGCATTGATCGGCGTCCTCAGCCACCTGCACCTGCCGTCCGTGCCGGGCGAGCCGCGCACCCGCAGCAACTCCCCGCTGGCACTGCTGCGGAACCGCGCCATCCTGCTGGTGATCCTGCTGACCTTCCTGTCGGTGACGGCGCACTACGCCGTGTACACCTACATCGCGCTGCTGGCCGACACGGTGTCGCTGGCGGGCGGCATCGGCGCCGCGCTGCTGCTGTTCGGCCTGGGATCGGTGCTGTCGGTGGTGGGCTCGGCCTCGATCATCGATGCCTGGCTGCGGCCGTTGATCGTGGCCATGCTGGCCCTGGGTGCGATCGCGATGCTGATGTTCCTGCTGTTTGCCCGGGTGCCGGGCGTGGCCCACCTGACCTTCTTCCTGTGGGGCATGTCCTTCGGGCCGCTGGGCGCGATGTACCAGACCGCCATCGCCCGACAGGCGG
>JAAYXJ010000117.1 GCA_012515985.1 Gammaproteobacteria bacterium | reverse complement strand
CATCGCCCGGCAGTTCCGGCCCGGGCACGCCGACTACACCTGGTGGCAGAAGTACGGCATCCGCGATCCGCGCGGCGGCGGCCGTTCCTCCGCGCGCGAGACCACGATGCGGGTGGCGGCCGCGGTGTTGGCGAAGAAGTGGCTCGCACAGCGCCACGGCGTGCGGATCCGCGGCCATCTGGCCCAGATCGGCGACGTCCTGCCGCGCAGCCACGACTGGGATGCGGTGGAACAGAACCCCTTCTTCTGGCCGGACGCCGGCCAGGTGCCGGAGCTCGAGGCGTACATGGATGCGCTGCGAAAATCCGGTGATTCGGTGGGCGCGCGGGTGCGGGTGGTGGCCGATGGCGTGCCCCCGGGCTGGGGCGAACCGGTCTACGCCAAGCTGGATGCCGGCCTGGCCGCGGCGATGATGTCCATCAACGCGGTCAAGGGCGTGGAGATCGGCGCCGGCTTCGCCAGCGTGGCGCAGAAGGGCAGCGAACACCGGGACGCGATGACGCCCGATGGCTTCCGGTCCAACCACGCCGGCGGGGTGCTTGGTGGCATCAGCACCGGCCAGCGGATCGAATGCTCGGTCGCGTTCAAGCCCACCTCGAGCCTGCGCCTGCCGGTGGAGGGGGTGGACCTTGATGGCAACGCCGTGGAGGTCGTGACCACCGGCCGCCACGATCCCTGCGTGGGCATCCGCGCGACCCCCATCTGCGAGGCGATGATGGCATTGGAGTTGATGGACCAGGCGCTGCGCCACCGCGCGCAGTGCGGCGATGTGGGCGAAGTGGCGCCGCGCATCCCGGCCGGAGAGGGCGCGGCCGATGGCTGAGCGGCGCTTCAAGGTCGCCGTGGTGGGTGCCACGGGGGCGGTCGGCGAGGCGATGCTGTCGATCCTTGCGGCGCGCCGGTTCCCGGCCTCGGAGGTGATTGCCCTGGCCAGCGGCCGCTCGGCTGGCGGGAGCGTCGACTTCGGCGACGACGAACTGCTGGTCCATGAGCTGGCGGCGTTCGACCCCGCCGGGGTGGACATCGCGCTGTTCGCTGCGGGAGGCGATGTCGCGAAGGAACATGCGCCCAGGTTCGCCGCGGCCGGGGCGGTGGTGATCGACAATTCCTCGGCCTTCCGCCAGGACCAGGACGTGCCGCTGGTGGTGGCCGAGGTCAACCCGGACGCGGCGGCGCAGCGACCGCGCGGCATCATCGCCAACCCGAACTGTTCGACCATGCAGATGGTGGTGGCCCTGGCGCCCATCCATCGTGCGGTGGGGATTGAGCGGATCAACGTGGCCACCTACCAGTCGGTCTCGGGCGCCGGGCGCTCGGCGCTGGAGGAGCTGGGACGGCAGACCGGGGCGCTGCTCAATTTCCAGGGCGCGGCGCCCGAGCGTTTCCCGGTGCAGATCGCCTTCAACCTGATTCCCCACATCGACGAATTCCAGGACAACGGCTACACCCGCGAGGAGATGAAGCTGGTGTGGGAAACCCGGCGCATCCTGGGCGACGACTCGATCCAGGTGAACCCCACCGCGGTGCGCGTGCCGGTGTTCTATGGCCACTCCGAAGCGGTGCATATCGAAACCCGCGGGAAGATCGATGCCGCCACCGCGCGCAGGCTGCTGGAGGCCGCGCCGGGCGTGACCGTGGTGGACGAGCGCAAGGCCGCCGGTTACCCGACCCCGGTCACCCACGCCTCGGGCGCCGACGCCGTCTTCGTCGGCCCCATCCGCGAGGACCTTTCCCATCCGCGCGGGCTGGACCTGTGGATCGTGTCCGACAACATCCGCAAGGGCGCGGCGCTCAATGCGGTACAGATCGCGGAACTGGTCGCCCGATCGGGATGAAACATTGCGGATACGCGCCACGGGCGGCTAGAGTCGTGGCGCGAAAAGGGGGATTGGCATGCTGTTGAAATGGAGATTCGCCTGGATCCTGGCGCTTGCGCTGCTGGCGGGCCCGGCGTTCGCCCTGGGGTTGGGCCAGATCCAGGTGCGCTCGCAGTACGGCGAGCCGCTGCTGGCCGAAATCCCGATCGTTTCCAGCGACCCGGCGGAACTGCGCCAGCTGCAGGCGCGCCTGGCCTCGCCGGAGACCTTCGCCCGCATCGGCCTGCAACCGCCGCAGGGCCTGGTGCAGGATCTCCAGTTCAATGTCGCGCTGGACGCCGCCGGCCGGCCGGTGATCCGGGTGACCAGCACCGCGCCAGTAGAGCAACCGCTGCTGACCTTCCTGATCGAGGCCGACTGGGGGCAGGGCCGGCTGGTGCGCGAGTATTCCGCGCTGGTGGACGCACCCGACGCCATCGCCGCGCCCGCACAGCCGCCGATCCAGGCCCCCGAGGTCGACGCGGGCAACCGGATCGTCCGCCCGGCTCCGGCGCCTGCCGCACCGGATCTGGCCCTGGAGCCGGACGGGCACGAGCCGGCGCAGCCTGAAGCCGTGCCTGATCCGGAACCAGTCGCCGAAGCTCCTGTCGCGGCACCCCGTGTCACCACCGCGCCGGTATCCGCATCCGGCGATTACGGCCCGGTCAGGGCGGGCGATTCGCTCAGCCGGATCGTCCAGGACATCGCCCGGGACGAAGGCGTCTCGGCCAACCAGATGATGCTGGCGCTGCTGCGGACCAATCCGCAGGCGTTCATCGGCGGCAACATCAACCTGCTGCGCGAGGGTGCGATCCTGCGCATCCCCGACAGCGCCGAGGCACAGCAGCTGACGGCTGCCGAAGCCACTGCCGAGGTCCGCAGCCAGGTGGCGCGCTGGCGCGAGATGACCGGTGCGCGCGCGCAGCCCGGTACTGGTGCCGCGGCTTCCGCAGACTCCATCGCCGACGCGGACGGCGCCGTCGCGGAGCCGGCGCCCGGGGCAGACGCTGCCACGGGCGGTGGCAGCGCGCTGGCGGACGCACGGCTGGAGATTGCGCCGGCGAGCGCCGAAGGCGACCGGCAGGCAGGAACACGATCCGGCATCACCGCCGGTGGCGAGGGCGAGATGTTGCAACAGGAACTGCAGGAAACGCGGGAATCGCTGGCGGCGCGCGACGCCGAGGTGGAAGAACTCAAATCGCGGCTGGCGGAGCTGGAACAGCTCCAGCGGCAGCAGCAGCAGCTGATCGAACTCAAGGACAGCGAACTGGCGGCCGTGCAGCAGCGACTGGCCGAGTCCAACCTGGAGGCCGCGCCAACACTGGCCCACGCCAACCAGGATCCTGCCGGCGGCCCGGAACCGGAGGCGGCCGGACTGCCGTGGGGCTGGATCGGGCTGGGGCTGGTACTGCTGATTGCCGCCGGGTTGGCATGGGTGCGCACGCGCCGCGAAGCGACCAATCGCGGTGCTGGCGGAGCCGCCCCTGCCGTGGCCGCCTCCGCCCAGGCCGGGCGTAGCTCGCCCACCTGGCACGCGGGCGGCGCTTCCGCAGTCCCGGAGCGGGAGCAGGCGCCGGACCTCCCGGCACCTGCGCCGGTGCCGCAGCAGGTCCCTTCGCCTGCAGCTGGCGACGAGGTCGCCCCGGAGCCGAAGCGAGTGCAAGGCGCCCTGCCGGCGGACAGCCAGGGGGACGTTGTCGAAGCCGACCCCTCCAGTCGCGATGCCGTGGCGGCCGCAACCGCGGATGACAGTGCTCCTGCCGTCGTCGGCGATCTCCTGGCTGACGCGGGCGAGCGCCTGGAGCTTGCCAAGGCCTATGCGGAGCTGGGCGACCTGGAGACCGCGCGCGCGCTGCTCGAGGAAGTGGCCAGGGAGACGGGCACCCCGGAAGGCAGCGAAGCGGCGCGCCTGCTGTCCGAACTGGCCTAGGCCGGCAGGCGGCCATGCGCCATGCGATCGGCGTCGAGTACGACGGCACCGCTTTCAACGGCTGGCAGCGGCTGGGCCAGCCCGGTGAACCCGGCCCGCCGACATTGCAGGCAGCGCTGGAGCAGGCGCTGTCACGGGTCGCCGATCATGCGGTGGAAACGGTGTGCGCCGGCCGCACCGACGCCGGCGTGCACGCCCGGTGCCAGGTCGTGCACTTCGACACTGAGGCGCCGCGCACCGAACGTGCATGGGTCCTCGGGACGATGGGCCACCTGCCGCCGGACATCGCGGTGCGCTGGTGTGTGCGGGTAGCGGACGATTTCAGCGCCAGGTTCTCGGCGCTTGCCCGCCGCTACCGCTATCGGATCCTGAACCGCCCGGTGCGTCCTGCGCTGCACCGCCAGTACCTGGCATGGGAGCGCCGCCCGCTGGATGCCACGGCGATGCACCGCGCCGCCCAGGCGCTGGTGGGCGAGCGCGATTTCTCCAGCTTCCGCACCGTGCACTGCCAGGCCCCGCATGCGCGCCGCGAGCTGCAGCGCATCTCCGTGCACCGCGACGGGGCGAAGTGGTGGTCGATGTGCAGGCCAATGCTTTCCTGCATCATATGGTGCGCAACATCGTCGGATCCCTGCTTGAGGTGGGCGCCGGCGAGCGGGCGGAGGGGTGGATCAGCGAACTGCTGGAGGCGCGCGACCGGACCCTCGCCGGGCCGACTGCGCGGGCGGCGGGGCTGGTCTTCGTCGGCCCGCTTTACGAGGGCCGCTGGGGCCTGCCAGGAGAAGTGAGCCAGTGACGCGCATCCTGTTCCGGACCCGGATCAAGTTCTGCGGCATGACCCGCCCGGGCGACGTGCGCCTGGCGGGCGAGCTGGGGGTGGACGCGGTGGGGTTCGTGTTCGCGCGCGAAAGCCCGCGGCGCCTGGAGCCCGAGGAGGCGCGCACCATGCGCGTGGCGCTGGCTCCCATGGTTACCCCGGTCGCAGTGTTCCGCGACAACGGCCAGGCCGAGGTGCGCGAGGTTGTGCGCCAGGTGCGTCCTTCGCTGCTGCAGTTCCACGGTGACGAGGACGATGCCTTCTGCCGCTCCTTCGGCGTGCCCTACATCAAGGCGGTGCCGATGGGCGGGGGCTCCGGACGGGTCGACATGGGCCGGCTGCGCCTGCGCTGGCCCGCGGCGTCGGGTTTCCTCTTTGACGCCCACGGCGGCACGGTCGAGCCGGGTACCGGGCAGCGCTTTGACTGGTCGCGCCTGCCCACGGGCGGGGAGATGCCGTGCCTGGTGGCCGGGGGGCTGCACCCGGACAACGTATTCGAAGCCGCGCTGGCGACCCTGCCATGGGGCGTGGACGTTTCCAGCGGCATCGAGAGCGCGCCGGGCATCAAGGACGGTGAGCTGATGCGACGCTTCGTTGAAGAGGTGCGGCGCGCCGACTGCCAGGAAATCGGCGACACTGTCAGGTAGCCATGAACGACAACATCGACTACACCGCCTGGCCGGACCCGCAGGGCCGGTTCGGGCGCTTCGGCGGCAGGTTCGTCGCCGAAACCCTCATCGGGCCACTCGAGGAACTTGCCGCCGCCTACGACGCGGCGCGCGGGGATCCGGAATTCATCGCCGCCTTCCAGCGTGACGTCAAGCACTACGTGGGCCGTCCAAGCCCGGTCTACCACGCGCGCAGGCTGAGCGAGGAAACCGGCGGCGCGCGGATCCTGCTCAAGCGGGAGGACCTCAACCACACCGGCGCGCACAAGATCAACAACACCATCGGCCAGGCGCTGCTGGCCGCGCGCATGGGCAAGCCGCGCATCATCGCCGAGACGGGCGCGGGCCAGCACGGCGTCGCCAGCGCCACCGTT
>JAAYXJ010000116.1 GCA_012515985.1 Gammaproteobacteria bacterium | reverse complement strand
CCTTTGCAGGGTATAACAGCGCGCCTTCCCACACCAAGGGAATCCGCAGCAGGGAATCGAGCCGTGGCCACCAAGAAAACTGTCAAGAAGACCGCCAAGAAGGCGCCCGCGAAGAAGGCCGCCGCCAGCAAGGCGCCGGTGAGGAAGGCGGCCAAGGCCCCGACGAAGAAGGTCGCGGTGAAGAAAACGGCGAAGAAGGCGGCTGTCGCAAAGAAGTCGCCGGCGAAGAAAGCCGCTTCCAAGTCCCCTGCAAGCAAGGTCACGGCGAACAAGGCCGCTGCCAAGGCGCCTGCGAAGAAGGCGGCCGTGAAGAAGGCGGCCGTGAAGAAGGCGCCTGCCAAGGCGCCAGCAGTCAAGAAGGTTGCGGTGAAGAAGTCACCCGCCACGAAGGTGGCAACCAGCAAGTCCCCGGCCAGGACCGGGCAGGCCAAGAGCGCGCCGGCGCCGGCCAGGAAGGCGGCTGCGAAGCAGCCTGCGGCCAAGGCGACGGTGAAAAAGGCGGCGGCGCCCTCGCCGATCCGCAAGGGTGCCAAGGTTGCGGTCGCGGTGACGACGCGCGCGCCGGCCCCGGCGCCGAAGAAGAGGTACAAGCAAGTGTCATACAAGATCGACAAGGAGACGGGTCGCCCGATCCTGCCCGAGGGTTACAAGCCGCATCCGGACGAGGAGTACATGAATCCGCTGCAGCTGGAGTATTTCCGGCAGCTGCTGCTGGCCCGACGCGAGGAACTGGTGGAGGAGTCGCGGCAGACCATCGAGAACCTGCGCGATGAAGTGCGCGACGTCGGCGACGAGGCCGAGCGTGCGAGCCGGGAAACCGAGAATGCGCTGGAGCTCCGCACGCGCGACCGCTACCGCAAGCTGATCAGCAAGATCGAGAGCATCATCCGCCGGGTGGACGAGGGCGATTACGGGTACTGCATCGACACTGGCGAGGAAATCGGCCTGGAGCGCCTGGAGGCTCGGCCGCAGGCCGAGCGCACGATCGATGCGCAGGAGCGCTGGGAGCATCTGCAGAAGCAGATGGGCGACTGAGGCGCCCCCGCTTCCGGATGACACAGGAAACCCCGCTTCGGCGGGGTTTTTCCTTGGTTCTTCCCTGGCCGCCTCTTCTCGGGGTGCGGGCGGGCTAGCCGCGCGCCCGCGCGGCGTGGTCGCGGATCCAGGCCAGCAGGGCGGTGAGGCCGTTGCTGCGGGTGGGGGAGAGGTGTTTGGCCAGGCCGATGTCGGCGATGAAGCCCGGTTCGGTGGCCAGGATCTCTTCGGCGCTGCGGCCGGAGTACACCCGCAGGGTCAGGAAGATGAGGCCGGAGACGATGGCCGAGTCGCTGATGGCGGAGAATTCCAGGCGCGAGGCGTCGCCGGAGGCGACGATCCATACCATCGACTGGCAGCCATGGAGGCGGTTGTCTTCGGTTTTCAACGCTTCCGGGAAGTCGGGCAGCTTGCGGCCCAGGTCGATCAGGTACTGGTAGCGCTCGGACCAGTCGCCGAAGAAGGAGAATTCGTCGCGGATGGCCGCCTGGGCGGCTTCCGCGGTAGGCTCAAGCGGAAAGGGGGAGTCGGTCACTGCGCGGTCGGCGGCCGGGGCCGCGGTTCGGATCAAGCCCGCTATTGTCGCAGAATCGGCCGGACTGTCCGGTGGCTCCCCGGGATTCGCGGGAGGTCCGGCGTGGCGCCCCGCCGGTCCCCGATTTTCGCGGGCTTCCCGGGCGCGGGCGGGATCAGGAGCGCTTGCGGACCCAGCGTACGCCCCCAGGTGTGTCCTCGATGGCGATGCCCTCGGCGGCGAGCTTGTCGCGGATCGCGTCGGCGCGGGCGAAATCGCGGTTCTTCTTGGCCTCGTTGCGTTCGTCCACCAAAGCCTGGATCCGGGCCTCGTCGTCGGCCCCGGCGCCGCCGGCGAACCATGCTTCGGGGGCTTGCTGCAGGAGGCCGAGTGCGAGGCCCGCCCCCAGGAGCTCCGACTTTGCCCGGCTCCGGGCTGCTTCGTCGGTGGCCCGGCGAGCCTCGCCGGCGATGCGCGCCAGTTCGGCCAGTGCCCGCGGGGTGTTGAGGTCGTCGTCGAGGGCCGCCTCGACGGCATCCGGGATTGCCGCCGTGGCGGACACGGCGGCCAGGTCGCGCAGGGTGGCGTAAAGGCGGTCCAGGGTGCGCGCCGACCGGGCGACCAGCTCGTCGGACCAGTCCAGCGGCTGCCGGTAGTGGGCCGAGAGCAGGGCGTAGCGAAGGGCTTCGGCGGGGTGTGCGGCCAGCAGGTCGCGGACCTTGGCGATGTTGCCCACCGACTTGGACATCTTGGAGCCGCCCAGGGTCAGCATGCCGTTGTGGAGCCAGTAGCGGGCGAAGGTGCGCCCGCCGTGGGCGCATTCGCTTTGCGCGATCTCGTTTTCGTGATGCGGGAACTGCAGGTCCACGCCGCCGGCGTGGATGTCGATGGTCTGGCCCAGGTGCGCCGCGGCCATGGCCGAGCATTCGATGTGCCAACCGGGCCGGCCTCGGCCCCAGGGCGAACCCCAGCCCGGGAGGTCGCCGGTGGAAGGCTTCCACAGCACGAAGTCGCCAGGGTCCCGCTTGTAGGGGGCCACGTCCACGCGCGCGCCGGCCAGCATTTCGTCACGGTCGCGCCGGGAGAGCTTGCCGTATTCGGGGAAGCTGCCCACCGCGAACAGCACGTGGCCTTCGGCCGCGTAGGCGTGGCCGCCCTCGACCAGCTGGGCGATCATCGCGATGATGTCGTCGATGTGCGCGGTGGCTTCCGGCTCAATGTCCGGCGGTGCCACGCCAAGGGCCGCCATATCCTCGCGGTAGGCGGCGGTGAAGCGGCCGGTGATGTCGGCGATGGGCACGCCGGCCTTCTGTGCGGCGGCGTTGATCTTGTCGTCGATGTCGGTGATGTTGCGGGCGTATCGCAGGTCGCCATGGCGTCGGCGGAGCAGGTCGGCCAGCACCCCGAACACCACCGGACCGCGCGCGTTGCCGATGTGCACGTAGTCGTAAACGGTCGGCCCGCACACGTACATCGTGGGGCAACCTGGATCGAGCGGCTCGAAGGGCTCGATCTGGCGGCTCAGGGTATTGAAAAGGCGCAGGCTCATCGCTTCCGGGGAGCTGGGGGAACGCGGATTCTATCGGGCCGGGGTTGATCACGACAGCGCCGGTTCAGCAGTCGGGCGCGGCCTCGGCCTAAACTTCACCGTCTATCCCGTATCCAGGGCCCGATGCCGCGATTCCGCCTGCCATTGCCGCTGCTTGCATCCGCCCTGCTGGCCGCGGCAGGCAGTGCCGTCGGGCAGCAGCCGGTCGATGGCGAAGGTCGGGAGGGACAGGTCGAGCTGCCGCCACCCCCTTCGGCCATGCCGCAGGAGAACGTGCGCATCGAGTTCGCCAGGGTCCTCGCGGCGGAGCCGGTCATCCAGACCCTGCGGGCGACCGCCATGGAGGAGCGATGCGATCCGATCAGCCCGGTGGCGGAGGATTCCGGCCGACGCGGGATTTCGCGTGTGGTGGGGGCAGTCCGGGACGTGCTCACGCCAGAGGATGGCGGGGCCGACGACGGCGCCCGGGCCGGTGCGGAATGCCGGATGGTTCCGGTGGAGCGCGAGTTCCGCCGCCCGATCGGCTACGACGTCGACTACGTGCACCGGGGGGTCACCTACCGATCGCGGATGCCGTATGACCCCGGCAACCGCGTGCGGGTGCGGGTGTCGGTCACCCCGGTCGTGAACCCGGACCCCTGAGCCCCGGCTGCTTGCCGCCGCCCTTCCGGCGTGAGACGATTCCTCCGATGACCCAGCTTCGCGCCGACGCCCAGATCCTCACCTCCGCCCGCATGGCGGCGGGGATGACCTCGCGCGCGCGCCGACCGGAAGCCTGCCAACGCGCTGGGTAGCCGGAGCTCGCCATTTCGAGTTTCAAGCATGAACCCGGCCCCGGCGCCGGGTTTTTTCGTTTCCAAGGACCCTTTTCCAATGAACGCTCCCAGGCACTTCCTCAATACCCAGGACTGGTCGCGCGACGGCCTTGATGCGCTGCTGGCCGAAGCCGCCCGCTACAAGCGCGAGGTGCTGGGCGACGACCTGCGCGGGCGTTCGATCGCGTTGCTGTTCTTCAACCCGTCGATGCGCACGCGCACCAGCTTCGAGCTGGGCGCATTCCAGCTCGGGGGGCACGCGATCGTGCTCCAGCCCGGCAAGGACGCGTGGCCGATCGAGTTCGCGCCCGGGGTGGTGATGGACGGTGACGCCGAAGAGCACATTGCCGAGGTGGCCCAGGTGCTTGGCCGGTACGTGGACCTGATCGGGGTGCGGGCGTTCCCGAAGTTCGTCGACTGGCAGGCGGACCGCGAGGACCCGGTGCTCACCGCGTTCGCAAGGCATTCGCCGGTGCCGGTCATCAACATGGAGACCATCACCCATCCCTGCCAGGAACTGGCTCACGCGCTGGCCCTGCGCGAACACTTCCTGGCCGCCGAGCCTGGCTCGGACCCGGCGCAGGTGCTGCGCGGAAAGAAGTACGTGTTGACCTGGACCTACCACCCCAAGCCGCTCAACACCGCGGTGGCGAATTCCGCGCTGACGATCGCCACCCGCATGGGCATGGACGTGACCCTGCTGTGCCCGACGCCGGAGTACGTGCTGGACGAGCGCTACATGCAATGGGCGCGCGACAATGCCGCCGCGAGCGGAGGCTCGCTCACGGTCAGCCACGACATCGAGGCCGCCTACGCCGGCGCCGACGTGGTGTACGCCAAGAGCTGGGGCGCGCTGCCGTATTTCGGCAACTGGGAGTCCGAGCAGCCCATCCGCGAGCGCCACCGCCACTTCATCGTCGACGAGGAAAAGATGGCCTTGACCAACAGCGCGGTCTTCAGCCATTGCCTGCCGCTGCGGCGCAACGTCAAGGCCACCGACGCGGTGATGGACTCGCCGGCCTGCATTGCCGTCAACGAAGCCGGGAACCGCCTGCACGTGCAGAAGGCGGTGATGGCCGCGCTGGTGGCCGGTCGCCAGCGGGGCTAGGCGCGCGTTCCTGCCGTTCCTTTGCATCCGTATCCCCCCATCGCGGGCCAGGCCCGCGCTACGAGAACAGTGAAATGAGCCCATCCGAATCCAAAGACATCGTCCTCGCTTTCTCCGGCGGCCTGGACACAAGCTTCTGCGTGCCGTGGCTGAAAGAGCAGGGCTGGAGCGTGCACACCGTGTTCGCCGACACCGGCGGCGTGGACGCCGCCGAACGCGAAGCCATCGAAAAGCGCGCGGAGGAACTGGGCGTGGCCAGCCATGTGACCGTGGATGGCGGCCCGGCGATCTGGGAGGGCTTCGTCAAGCCCTTCGTGTGGGCCGGCGAGGGCTACCAGGGCCAGTACCCGCTGCTGGTCTCGGACCGCTACCTGATCGTCGACGCGGCGCTGGCGCGCGCGAAGGAGCTCGGCACCAACGCCATCGCCCACGGCTGCACCGGCATGGGCAACGACCAGGTGCGCTTCGACCTGGCGGTCAAGGCCCAGGGAGACTGGCGCATCGTGGCGCCGATCCGGGAGATCCAGAAGGAACATACCCAGACCCGCGCCTACGAGCAGGAATACCTGGCCGCGCGCGGCTTCGGCGTGCAGTCGCGGCAGAAGGCATACACCATCAACGAAAACCTGCTCGGCGTGACCATGTCGGGCGGGGAGATCGACGAATGGGACGTGCCCGG
>JAAYXJ010000115.1 GCA_012515985.1 Gammaproteobacteria bacterium | reverse complement strand
TATCCGGCGGCACCGCCGCCGTAGAACGTCGCCGGGTCGGCATCGGCCAGCGGCCAGCCGTTGCGGAGCCGCTCCACCAGGTCCGGATTGGAGATGAAGGGCCGGCCGAATGCCACCAGGTCGGCCAAGCCGGACTCCAGGTCGCTTCGCGCCTGCTCCGGGCCGTAACGCCCGGCCACGATCATGGTGTCCGGCCAGGCGCGCCGGAAACGCTCGACGAAGTCCTCGCCGGCATTGGCGATCATTGCTTCCCGGTTGCTGACATGCAGGTAGGCCAGGCCGCGGCTGGCCAGGGCCTCGACCGCTGCCAGCCAGGTCTCCGCCTCTCCATCGAATGCCGGCATGTCGAAGCCGCGGTTGAACGGCGACACCCGCACGCCGGTGCGCTGGCTGCCGATGGCTCCGGATACCGCGTCCACCGTTTCGAGCAGAAGCCGCAGGCGGTTGTCGATCCGGGGGCCGCCATAGCGGTCGCCGCGGGTGTTGAGGCCGGCGTTGATGAACTGTTCGAACAGGTAGCCGTTTGCGCCGTGGATTTCCACGCCATCGAAACCGGCGTCCATGGCATTGCGTGCAGCGGCGACGAAGTCGGCGGTGATCTGCGGGATTTCATCGGTTTCGAGCGCGCGCGGCGTACTTGCCGGCATTTGCCCCGGCGTGCCGTCCTCGCGGTAGCCGTAGGCGTTGACGCCGGCGGCCGCTACCGCCACCGGTGCCACCGGCGCGCGGTCGAACGGCTGCACCGAGCAGTGGGCCACCCGGCCCACGTGCCAGAGCTGGGCGAAGATCGCGCCGCCTTCCGCATGCACCGCTTCGGTGACCTGTTTCCACCCCTGCACCTGGGCGGAGGTATGCATCCCGGGGGTGAACAGGTAGCCACGCGCCTGCTCCGACACCTGCGCGCCTTCGGTGATGATCAGGCCGGCGCCGGCGCGCTGGCGGTAGTACTCGGCGGTGAGGGCATCGGGCACCGTGCTGGGCACGCGCGAGCGGGTCATCGGCGCCATCACGATGCGGTTGCGGAGCCTGAGGCCGCGCAGGTCGTATTCCTGGAACAGCTTGGACATGGGAATCCTGGAACTGGTAACTGATGCAACCAATTTAAGGCTTCGCACGCCCTTTACGACCCCGGCGGGTGGAACGCAGGGTCCCGGACCCCGTCAGTCCGGTGGCCCGGGATCGCGTCGCGTCAGGCTCCGCGGGGCAGTACCGTGAGCACCCGCGCAATGAATTCATGGAATTCCTTGAGGTAGTTGCGCAGGAAGTCCGCGGTGGACTCGTTGGCGATCTCCCCGGCATCGTTGATCATTCCCTCGCGGAACTGGATGTAGGCCTCCGGTGCGTTCATCTGCGGCGAGTTGAGGAAGCCCAGGATGCTGCGCAGGTGCTGCTGTGCCACCGCGGTACCGATCGCGCCGGGCGAGGTGCCGATCACGCCGGATGGAATGTTGGCGAAGGAGTTGGTGCCCCAGGGGCGGCTGGCCCAGTCGATGGCGTTCTTCAGGCCGCCCGGGATCGAGCGGTTGTACTCGGGCGTCACGATCAGGATCGCGTCCGACTCCTCGATCGCCTTCTTGAAGCGGCGCCCTTCCTCGGGGTAGTCATCGTCGAAGTCGTACGAATACAGCGGCAGCTCCCTGAAGCTGATTTCCCGGAACTTGAGTTGTTCGGGCGCCAGCTTGAACATGGCGTTGGCCAGCTTGCGGTTGATCGACTCCGTGGCGAGGCTGCCGATCAGGCAGCCGACGTTGTAGGTCTTCATGGGTATCTCCTGGAGCGCACGAGGCAGGGAGGCCGCGCACAGGCGCGCGATGCTCGCATCCAGTTACCAGCCGCCGCGGTAAGCCTGCGTCAAGGCCCCGGCGCAAGGCCAGGTGGGGCGCAGGCCCTATTCCTTCAGGCGCGGCCTCAGGGCAGCCAGGTTGCAGGGGCCGGTGCGTGAGTCGAGCTGGCTGCGGATGATCTTTTCCCAGGCGGTCCGGCAGGCCGACGTGGAGCCGGGCAGGCAGAAGAGGAAGGTGGCGTTGGCGACGCCGGCAAAGGCGCGCGACTGCAGTGAGGAGGTCCCGATCTCCTCGAACGAAATGGCCCGGAACAACTCGCCAAAGCCCGGCATTTCCTTGTCCAGCAGTGGCAGCAGCGCTTCCGGGGTGGAGTCGCGGCCGGTGAAACCGGTGCCGCCGGTGACGATGATCCCGTCCACGTCCTCGTCGGCGATCCACTGCGAAACCTGCGCGCGCAGCAGGTAGCGGTTGTCGGGCAGCAGGGCGCGTGCCGCCAGGCGGTGGCCCTCGGCCTGCAGCGCCTGCACCAGCCAGTCCCCGGAGGTGTCGTTGTCAGGGGTGCGGCTGTCGGAGACCGTCAGCACGCAGATGGAAAGCGGAACGAGGTTGTTGGAAGTGCTCATCCGGCCAGCGTAGCCGAGGCGGCGCTGGCACGCCACGCGGCAGGGGTGCTCACGCTCCCGCCTCCGCCATGCTTGCCAGTTCCTCGGCCTGGTGCTCGCTGGCAAGGCGGTTGATGAGCGGGTCCAGGTCGCCGTCGAGCACGTTGGGCAGGTCGTACAGGGTGAGGCCCTCGACCCGGTGGTCGGTGATCCGCCCCTGCGGGTAGTTGTAGGTGCGGATGCGCTGGCTGCGGTCGCCGCTGCCCACCTGCAGCTTGCGGGTGCGGGCGGTGGCTGCGGCTCGGCGCGCGGCCTCGGCCTCGGCCAGCATCGCCTTGAGCCGTTTCATGGCCTTGTCGCGGTTGGCGTGCTGGGAGCGCTCGGTCTGCGACTCCACGACGATGCCGCTGGGCAGGTGGGTGATGCGGATCGCCGAGTCGGTCTTGTTGACGTGCTGGCCGCCGGCCCCCGACGAGCGGAACGTGTCCACGCGCAGGTCGGCCGGATTCAGCTCGATCGGCTCGCCTTCCTCTTCGACCGGGATGATGGCGACCGTGGCGGCGGACGTGTGGATCCGGCCCTGGGATTCGGTTTCCGGCACCCGCTGCACGCGGTGGGTGCCCGACTCGAACTTGAGGCGGGCGTAAGCGCCCTGGCCCTCGACCCGGGCGATCACCTCCTTGAAGCCGCCGTGCTCGCCGGGGCTGGCGGACTCCACTTCAACGCGCCAGCCGTTGCGTTCCGCGTAGCGCGTGTACATGCGCAGCAGGTCGCCGGCGAAGATCGCGGCCTCGTCCCCGCCGGTGCCGGCGCGGATCTCCAGGTACAGGCCGCCGTCGTCGCGGGCATCGCGCGGCACCAGCAGGCCAAGCAGCACAGCTTCCAGCTCCTGCAGGCGGGCGGTGGCGGTGGCGATCTCCTCTTCCGCCAGCTCGCCCAGCTCCGGGTCGCCGCGCATGGCCTCGGCCGCGGCCAGGTCATCGCGGGCACGGGCTTCCTCGGCCAGCGCCGCGGCCAGCGGCTCCAGGCGGGAAAATTCGCGGGAATAGGCGCGGAATCGCTGCTGGTCGCCCGCCACCTGGGGATCGGCCAGCAGGCGTTCGAGTTCATCGCGCCGTTCCGCCAGCGCCTCGAGCTTATGGCGCAGGGTCGGCAGCATCGGGGAGGTCGCGCAGGTCGCGCACGTGGTCCGGGTGGAGGATCCGCTCGATGGCGCTGGCCAGCTCCAGGTTGCCAACGCGCGCTGCCTCGCGCACGGCCGCGGTGGGGGCATGCAGCAGGCGGTTGGTCAGGACATGGGCCAGGCGCTCGATCACCTCTTCCGGGTCGTGGCCGGCGGCGAGCTGGCGGCGGGCCCGTTCCAGCGCGTCCGCGCGCGCGTTCTCGCCATGGGCGCGCAGCTTGCGCAACGGCTCGTTGAGGGGGCCCGCGGCGAGCATCTCCGCATAGCGCACCACCTGCAGGTCGATGATGGCCTCGGCCGCATCGGCGGCCTCGCGGCGGTTGCGCCGGTTCTCCTGCACCGAGCGTTCCAGGTCGTCCACCGTGTACAGGTAGGCGTCCTTGAGCTCGGCCACGTCGGGCGCGATGTCACGCGGCACCGCCAGGTCGATCAGCAGCATCGGGCGGTGCCGGCGGGCCTGGAGCGCGGCTTCGACCTGGGTCCGGCTGATCACGGGCTCGCGGCTGGCGGTGGCGGAAAACACCACGTCGGCCTCCGCAAGGTGGCGCTCGAGGCCGGCCAGCGGCAGTGCCACGCCGCCGTGGCGCGAGGCCAGGTCCTGGGCATGGGCAAGCGTGCGGTTGGCCACCAGCAGGCGCCCCGCGCGCGCCTGCACCAGGTGGCGCGCGGCGAGCTCGATGGTCTCGCCTGCGCCCACCAGCAGCACGGTCGAATCCTCCAGCCGGGCAAAGGACTCCTGCGCCAGGCGCACGGCCACAGATGCCACCGACACCGGGCTGTTGCCGATGCGGGTCTCGCTGCGGGCGCGCTTGGCGGTCACGAATGCGTGCTGGAACAGGCGGTCGAGCTGGCTTCCCAGGGCCCCCGCGCTGCGGGCCGTTGCCCAGGCCTCCTTCACCTGGCCCAGGATCTGCGGCTCGCCCAGCACCAGGGAGTCCAGGCCGGCGGCGACCCGGAACAGGTGCCGCACGGCGTCGGCATCGCGGTGCCGGTACAGGTAGTCTTCAAGCCCGCCGCCGTCGGGACGGCTGGTGAGCCAGCGCACCACGGCCTCGTCCCCGCCCGGGGCCACGGCGTAGAGTTCGGTGCGGTTGCAGGTGGAGAGGAGCGCGGCCTCGCTGACGCCCGGCAGGGCCCGCAGTTCCGCCAGCGCACGCGGCAACGCATCGCCCGCGAACGCAACGCGCTCGCGCAGGGCGACGGGCGCGCTGCGGTGGTTGATGCCAAGGGCGATGAGGCTCATGGCGAGGGGCGTGGTCTGTCCAGTGGCTTGCGATAAGCTTGCTTCCGATCCCTCCATTTTACGGCCCGCCCGCCTTCAATGCCCGTTCCCCCTGTAAAACGCCGCTTTCCGGCCCCGGGCCGGGGGGCGACCGGCGGTGCGCTGCGGACATGGCTGCTGGCCCTGGCGCTGGCGCTGCCGCTGCCGGGCCTGGCCGGGGCCAGGGAGCCGGCGCCCGGACAGGTGGGCGATGCGATCGGCGCGGCGATGGCCGCCGAGTTCTCCCTGCGCGCGGGCAAGCTCAACCACGCCGTGCGCTGGTACCTGCAGGCTTCCGACGAAGTGGGCGGGGACGCGGCGCTGGTGGAGCGCGCGGTTCAGGTGGCACTGGTGGACAGCGACGACGAGCTGCTTGGCCGCGCGCTGCGGGAGTGGCGGGAACTGGCGCCTGCCACGCTGGCGATGCGTTCGGCACAGGCGACCTGGCTGCTGCGGACCGGACGCGAGCGTCGCGCCCTGCGCGAGCTGGAAGGGCTGATGCGCGATCCGGATCCACGCGCCTGGGGCTACGCCATCGGCGCGCTCCACGGCGGTACCCGCGACCAGGAAGCGTCGGCGCGCATCCTGGGGCGGCTGGTGGACTCGGGGGCGGTCCCGGACGAGCTGCGCGCTTGGCTTGGACTGGGCGGCCTGGCCCAGCGCTTCGGCGACGAGGCCCTGACTGCGCGCATCGTCGACGAGGTGGTGGAGCGCTTCCCCGACGAGCCGCGGGTGGCACTCCTGCGCGCCGCGCAGGCCCGCGAACGCGGTGACGCCGCCGAAGCACGCCAAGCGCTGCAGCGGATCGAGGACCAGGCGCTGCTCTCGCCCGAGCTGCGGCTTTCGATTGCCGCGGAATACGAACAGCTGGGCGAGCTGGGCGACGCGGCGCGGATCATGGCGCTGGGGCCGCAGGACGAGCGCACCTATGCGATGCGCGCTTCGCTGCTGGTGCGCGCTGAGGACACGCCCGCCCTGGAAGTCCTGTACTGGGAGCTCGAGCAGCGGGCCGACGCCCCCAACCCCGCCTGGCGCCTGCTGCTGGGCCAGCTGGCCGAACACATGGAGCGGCCGGCCGACGCGCTGGCGTGGTACCGCAGCGTGCCAGGCGGCCAGCAGCGCTCCATCGCCCGGCTGCGCGCGCCCAAGGTGCTGTTCGACCTGGGCCGGCAGGACGAGGCGTTCGCCGAGCTGCGGGCGCTGCAGACCGACGCGTCCGTCGACGAGGAGCTGCGGCGCGATTCGCACCTGATGGAGGCGGAACTTCGCCGCGAAGCCGGCGATGCGGACGGCGAGCTGGACGCCTTTGCGCGCGGCCTTGCGCAGTGGCCTGACGAAGGCGCGCTGCTCTACGCGCGCGCCCTGATGTGGGAGCGGCGCGACGAGATCGACCGCGCCGAAGCCGACCTGCGGCGGCTGCTGGTGGCCGAACCGGAGAACGTCCATGCGCTCAACGCGCTGGGCTACACCCTGGCAGACCGCACCGACCGCTACGAGGAAGCGCTGGAGCTGATCGATCGCGCGCGCCTGGCCGAGCCGGACAACGCCCACATCATCGACAGCTACGGCTGGGTGCTGTACCGCCTCGGGCGCCACGAGGAGGCGCTGGTGGAGCTGCGCAGGGCCTGGTCGCTGCTCAAGGACGCGGAGGTCGCGGCGCATGTGGGTGAGGTGCTGTGGATGCTGGGTCGCCGCGACGAGGCGCGTGAATTCTTCGAGCGGGCCCACGAACTGGATCCGGAAAACCGGTCCCTGCTCAGATCCCTGGAACTGACAGGGGTCGAACTGTGAGCCGCCTCGCGCGCCTGGCCAGCCTGCTGGTGATGGCGGTGCTGGCCGGCTGCGCCACGGGCCCGGTCCGGGCCCCGGCGGCCGTCACCCTGTCCGGGCCGGCCCTGGCTGCGGCAATGGCCGGGGTCGAAGCCCGCGAGGCACTGCTGGCGCGGTCGGGTCCGCTGGCCTTCAATGGCCGGGTGGCGCTGACCAACGGCGCGGATGGCGGCAACGGCAGGCTGGAGTGGTGGCAATCCGACGAGCGCTTCCAGGCCATGCTTCGCGCTCCGGTCACCCGCCAGGGGTGGAGCCTGGTGGCCGGGCCCGGCGGGGCCAGGCTCGACGGGCTGGAAGGAGGGCCGCTGGTGGGCCCCGATCCCGGATGGTTGCTGCAGGAGGCCACCGGCATGGAGGTGCCGGTGGCGGCGCTGGCCGCCTGGGCGGCCGGGACCCGCGCCGACGAGGCGGTACACGGCCGCGCCAGGCTGGAGTTCGACGCCGATGGCCGGCTGGTCCGGATCCGCCAGGCGGGCTGGACGATCGACTATGTCAGCTGGCAGGCCGAAAGCGCTGCTCCCGGCGCCGGGCCGCTGCCGCGGCGCGTGGACGCCGAGCGCGGCGATGCGCGGGTGAGGCTGGTCGTGGACGACTGGGTGCTCGGCGCGCCTGCGCCCGGCGGGTCCTGATCCGGTGGCGGTGGCGGCTGGACGGGGGTGGAGCGCGTGGCCGGCGCCGGCCAAGCTGAATCTGTTCCTGCGCATCACCGGCCGCCGGCCCGACGGCTACCATGAACTGCAGACCGTGTTCAGGCTGCTCGACTGGGGCGACACGGTGCGCCTGCGGCCGCGCAGCGACGGCGCGATCCGCCGGGTTGGCGCGCTGGCCGGAGTGCCGGAATCCGCCGACCTGCTGCTGCGGGCCGCGCGGCTGCTGCAGCAGGAATCCGGGGCGGGCCAGGGCGTCGACATCGCGGTGGTCAAGCGGATCCCGATGGGCGGCGGCTTTGGCGGCGGCTCGTCCAACGCCGCCACCGTGCTCGTGGCGCTCGACCGGATCTGGGGCCTGGGCCTGGGCCCCGAGGCGCTCGGGGCGCTTGGACTGCGCCTGGGGGCAGACGTGCCGGTGTTCGTGCAGGGTCGCAACGCATGGGCGGAAGGAGTGGGGGAGCGGCTCACCCCGCTGGACCTGGCCCCGGCCTGGTACCTGCTGGCCGACCCCGGCGTCTCCGTGGCCACGGAGACGCTCTTCCAGGCACCTGAATTGACGCGCGACGCCCCGCCCGCGACAATATCCGACTTTGTTTCGGGAGCTCCGCTCGGCAACGCGTTCGAGCCGGTGCTGCGCCGCCGTGAACCGGCCGTCGAGGCCGCCTTCGCCGCGCTGGCGCGCGTCGGTACGCCGCGCCTGACCGGGACGGGCAGCGGCTGCTTCGTCGAATTCGCGACCCGCGATGACGCCGACGCCGCGCGCGCCGCGCTGCCGGCCGGCCTGCGGGCCTGGGTCGCAGCGGGCGCGCTGCGTTCGCCGCTGCTGGATGCAACCGGACACCCGGATACACAGGGGCGTCGCCAAGAGGTCCAAGGCACCGGGTTTTGATCCCGGCATTCGCAGGTTCGAATCCTGCCGCCCCTGCCATTTCCGACATCTGCAACGTCACGGTCACAGCCATGCGCACATCCCACATGAAGGAAGATCGCAACATCCTGATCTTCTCCGGCAACGCCAACCGGCCGCTTACCCAGGCCGTCTGCCGCCAGCTGGGCACGCGCCAGGGCAAGGCGCTGGTTTCGAAGTTCTCCGATGGCGAGGTCCAGGTCGAGATCGAGGAGAACGTGCGCCGCCAGGAAGTGTTCGTGCTGCAGTCCACCTGCGCGCCCGCCGCCGAGCACCTGGTGGAGCTGGTGGTGCTGGTGGACGCGCTCACCCGCGCCTCCGCTGCCAGCGTGACCGCGGTGATCCCGTACTTCGGCTACGCCCGGCAGGACCGCCGCCTGCGCTCGTCGCGGGTGCCGATCACGGCCAAGGTGGCGGCCAAGATGATCGGCGCGGTCGGCACCCACCGGGTGCTCACCATCGACCTGCACGCCGACCAGATCCAGGGTTTCTTCGACATCCCCGTGGACAACGTCTACGCCTCGCCGCTGCTGCTGGCCGACATCTGGCGCGCCCACGGCACCGACAACATGGTGGTGGTGTCCCCGGACGTGGGCGGCGTGGTCCGCGCCAGGGCGATCGCCAAGCGGCTGGATGACGCCGAGCTGGCTATCATCGACAAGCGCCGCCCCCGCGCCAACGTGGCCACGGTGATGAACATCATCGGCGACGTGCGCGGCAAGACCTGCGTGCTGGTGGATGACATCGTCGATACCGCCGGCACCCTGTGCGCGGCGGCCGCCGCGCTCAAGGAGAACGGTGCCGCCAAGGTGGTTGCCTACTGCACGCACCCGGTGCTCTCAGGCGCGGCGATCGAGAACATCACCGGCTCCCAGCTCGACGAACTGGTGGTGACCGACACCATCCCGCTTTCGGAGGCTGCCGCCGCGTGCGACCGCATCCGCCAGCTCAGCGTCGCCGAACTGCTGGGCGAGACCATCCGACGCATCGCCTTCGGCGAGTCGGTGAGTTCGCTCTACGTCGATTGACCACGTCGGCTGATCCTTTTTTTCAAGGCTCCCCTGGTCGCGGGGGAGCCGCCCAGCCGCCGCGAGGCGGCCCATCAACCAAGGTAGTGACAAGACATGTCCAAGACTCATGAAATCAAGGTCCAGCGCCGCGAGGACGGGGGGAAGGGTGCGAGCCGCCGCCTCCGCCGCGACGGCAAGGTGCCGGCGATCGTCTACGGGGGCGAGCTTGACCCCGTCAACATCCAGCTCAGCCACAACGAGGTGCTGCTGGCCGCCGAGCACGATTGGTTCTACTCCTCCATCCTCAACCTGAGCCTCGACGGCGACGTCCAGCCGGTGCTGCTGCGTGACATCCAGCGCCACCCGTACAAGCAGCAGATCATGCACCTGGACTTCCAGCGCGTGACCGCCGACGAGAAGCTGCGCACCCAGGTGCCGCTGAACTTCATCAACGAGGAGATTTCGCCGGCCGGCAAGCTGGCCGACGTGCTGGTCAGCCATGAAATCCGCGAGGTCACGGTGGAGTGCCTGCCCGCGGACCTGCCGGGATCGATCGACGTGGACCTGTCGGAGCTGAAGCTTGGCGACACCATCTACCTCTCCGAGATCAAGCTGCCCAAGGGCGTGGAGATCCCGGAGCTGGCGCTGGGCAAGGACTACGACGATGCCGTCGTGACCGCGCGCCCGGCCCGCGTCGAGATCGAGGAAGAGACCGACGAGGCCGCCGACGAAGAAGAGCAGTCGCCCGACGTGCCGGCCTCCAAGGTCGACGACGACAAGAAGGACGAGTAAGCGCCCGGCCGCCGCTCCCAGTGCGGGGCGGCAGCCAGCGCCTGTGCGATGGCGGAGCTGCGTCTCATCGTCGGGCTGGGCAATCCCGGCCAGGAATATGCGCGGACCCGGCACAACGCCGGGTTCCGCTTCGTGGACGCCCTGGCGGGGCGGGCCGGCGAGGCTTTCCGCGTGGACACGAAGCTGTTTGGCGAGACCGCCCAGGTCCAGGTGGCAGGCCGGACGGTTCGCCTGCTCAAGCCGGCCACCTTCATGAACCTGTCCGGCAAGTCGGTGCTGGCCGCCCTGCAGTTCTGGAAGATCGCGCCCGAGGAGGCGATGCTCGTCCACGACGAGCTGGACCTGCCGCCCGGCACGGCCCGCTTCAAGTTCGACGGCGGCCATGGCGGCCAGAACGGCCTGCGCGACACCATGCGGCTGCTGGGGCACGGCCGCTTCCACCGCCTGCGCATCGGCATCGGCCACCCCGGCCACAAGGATCGGGTCACCCCCTGGGTGCTCGGCCGCCCGTCCGCGGAGGACGCCATCCTGATCGACCGCGCCATCGACGACGCCCTGGACGCACTGCCGCTGGCGGTGGAGGGCAATTTCATGGACGCCATGACCCGGCTGCACACGCCGAAGAACTGAGGAACACATGGGCATCAAATGCGGCATCGTCGGCCTGCCGAACGTCGGCAAGTCGACCCTTTTCAACGCGCTGACGAAGGCGGGCATCGCCGCGGCCAATTTTCCGTTCTGCACCATCGAGCCCAACGTGGGCGTGGTGCCAGTGCCGGACCCGCGCCTGGCCCAGCTGGCGGACATCGTGAAGCCGCAGAAAGTGCTGCCCACGGTGATGGAGTTCGTGGACATCGCCGGCCTCGTGGCCGGGGCGTCGAGCGGCGAGGGGCTGGGCAACAAGTTCCTGGCGCACATCCGCGAGGTCGACGCCATCGCCCACGTGGTCCGGTGCTTCGAGCACAGCGACGTGGTCCACGTGGCGGGTCGGGTGGACCCGGTTTCCGACATTGAGACCATTGACACCGAGCTGGCGCTGGCCGACCTGGACTCGGTGGAAAAGGCCCGCCAGCGTGCCGAGCGGGCGGCCAAGGGCGGCGACAAGGACGCGATCGCGCGCCTCCCGGTGCTTGGGAAGCTGCACAAGGCCCTGGCCGACGGCACGCCCGCGCGGGCGGCCGGGCTGGACGACGAGGAACGGGCCCTGGTCCGGGACCTGTTCCTGCTGACCCTCAAGCCGGTGATGTACGTGGCCAACGTGCTCGAGGACGGGTTCGAGGGCAATCCGCACCTTGACGCGGTGCGCGCCAGGGCCGAGGCCGAAGGCTCGGAAGTGGTGCCGGTGTCGGCGGCGATCGAGGAGGAACTGGCGCAGCTGGACGACGCCGACCGGGACGAGTTCCTGGCCGACCTGGGCCTGGAGGAGCCGGGCCTGAACCGGGTGATCCGGGCTGCCTACCGCCTGCTCGGGCTGCAGACCTATTTCACCGCCGGGGTCAAGGAAGTCCGCGCGTGGACGGTCAAGGCCGGCTCCACCGCCCCGCAGGCCGCCGGCGTCATCCACACCGACTTCGAAAAGGGCTTCATCCGCGCCGAGACCATCGCTTTCGACGACTTCATCCGCCATGGCGGGGAAGCCGGGGCGAGGGAGGCGGGGCGGCTGCGGCTGGAGGGCAAGGACTACCGGGTCCAGGAGGGGGACGTCCTGCATTTCCGCTTCAACGTCTGACGCCCGGCGAGGGGCCGGCAGGCGGCCAAAATACCTGGCGTTGACATGTGCGCCGGATGTGGCGAAAATTACGGGCTGTTTCACCGGCTTTGAAGAAATTACCCGGGAGGGATACCCAAGCGGCCAACGGGGGCAGACTGTAAATCTGCTGGCTTACGCCTTCGGTGGTTCGAATCCACCTCCCTCCACCACGATGTACCGCGCGGCGCGGGAGTAGTTCAATGGTAGAACCTCAGCCTTCCAAGCTGATGGTGCGGGTTCGATTCCCGTCTCCCGCTCCATTGCTCCTCCCGTCGCGGCACGGGCTCCAGGCAACACAACCAGTTAACAACACGCTCACGTAGCTCAGTCGGTAGAGCACCTCCTTGGTAAGGAGGAGGTCGATGGTTCGATTCCATTCGTGAGCACCATATCCGGGCACCCCCTCCCAGGGGGTGCCGCTCCCCCAATCCACACCTCCAGTTCCGAGATACGCAACCATGGCCAAAGGAAAGTTCGAGCGCACCAAGCCCCACGTGAACGTGGGCACGATCGGTCACGTTGACCACGGCAAGACGACGCTGACGGCGGCGCTGACCAAGGTTGGTGCGGAGCGTTTCGGCGGCGAGTTCAGCGAGT
>JAAYXJ010000114.1 GCA_012515985.1 Gammaproteobacteria bacterium | reverse complement strand
GCCAGCTTGTCGTGGTAGCAGAAGCGCGGGATCTCGATCCCGGCGCGGTCTGCTGCCTGGATGATCATCGATCCCTTGGGCGCGGCCAGTTCAACGCCGTCGATGAAGATGGTGACGTGGTCCGGCGGCAGGTTCGGGTTGACAGGCTGCGCGCTCATGCCACCTCCGCCTTCGGTACCACGGTGCCATTGCGCTCGTCGTCCACAAGGAAGCGGCCGTTCACGATCTTGTACTCGAACTCATCCCAGAAATGACGCAGGAAGCCCTGCACCGGCCATGCCGCGGCTTCGCCGAAGGCGCAGATGGTGTGGCCCTCGATCTGGCCCGCGGCTTCCCGCAGTACGTGCAGGTCGTCCACCGTGGCCAGGCCGTCCACCACGCGGGTGATCATGCGCCACATCCAGCCGGTGCCTTCGCGGCAAGGCGTGCACTGGCCGCAGCTTTCCTGCATGTAGAAGCGCGCGATGCGCTGGCACGCGCGCACCATGCAGGTGGTGTCATCCATCACGATCACCGCGCCCGAACCCAGGCCCGAGCCCGCCTTCTGCAGGGCGTCGTAGTCCATGGTCAGTTCCATCATGGTGTCGCCCGGCAACACCGGCATCGACGAACCGCCCGGGATCACGCCCTTGAGCTTGCGCCCCGGGCGCAGGCCGCCGGCAATCTCCAGCAGCTCGGAAAACGGGGTGCCCAGGCGGATCTCGTAGTTGCCCGGCTTCTGGATATGGCCCGACACCGAGAAGATCTTGCAGCCGCCGTTGTTCGGCTTGCCCAGGTTGAGGAACCACTCCGCGCCGTTCCGGACGATCGCAGGCACCGAGGCGAAGGTCTCGGTGTTGTTGATCGTTGTCGGCCGGCCGTAGAGGCCGAAGTTGGCCGGGAACGGCGGCTTGTACCGCGGAAGGCCCTTCTTGCCTTCCAGCGACTCCATCAGGGCGGTTTCCTCGCCGCAGATGTAGGCACCCGCGCCGAGCGCGTTGTAGATGTCGATGTCGATGCCAGAGCCGAGGATGTTCTTGCCCAGCCAGCCGTGGGCGTAGGCCTCGGCCAGCGCCTCCTCGATGTGCTCGAAGGGCTCGTGGTGGAACTCGCCGCGCATGTAGTTGTAGCCCACCGTCGACCCGGTGGCATAGCAGGCGATCGCAATCCCCTCGATCACCGAGTGCGGGTTGTAACGCAGGATGTCGCGATCCTTGCAGGTGCCCGGCTCGGATTCGTCGGAGTTGCAGAGGATGTACTTCTGCATGCCCGATTCCTTGGGCATGAAGCTCCATTTCAGCCCGGTCGGGAAACCCGCACCGCCGCGGCCGCGCAGGCCCGACTGCTTGACCATCTCGATGACCTCGGCCGGCGGGATCTTCTCCTCCAGCACCTTGCGCAGCGCGCTGTAGCCGCCGGTCTTGAGGTAGTTCTCGTACGACCACGGCTTGTCGAAGTGCAGCGTCGTATAGACGGCCTGGTGCTCCTGCGGAGCAGGACCGACCGGCCCGTAGCCTTCGGAAACCTTGGGGGTGTGATGCGCCATTTCGCTTCGACTCACTTCAATCCGTCGAGCAGCTCGTCCACCTTCTCGGTGGTGAGCTTCTCGTGGTAATGGCCGTTGATCAGGACCACCGGCGCCCCGCAGCAGGCGGCCACGCACTCTTCCTCGCGCTTGAGGAACACGCGCCCGTCGGCCGTGGACTCGCCCAGTTTCACGCCCAGCTTCTTCTCGGCGTGCGCAACCAGTTCATCGGCCCCGTTGAGCCAGCAGCTGATGTTGGTGCAGAAGGCGACGTTGTTGCGGCCGACTTCCTCGAGGATGAACATCGAGTAGAAGCTGGCCACCTCGTAGGCCCATACCGGCGGCAGGTCCAGGTACTTGGCCACCGCGGCGATGATCTCGTCGTTGAGCCAGCCGCCGTTCTGCTCCTGGGCAGCGAACAGGCCCTGGATCACGGCCGAACGCTTGCGATCGGGCGGGAACTTGGTCACCCAGTGGTCGATGGTCGAACGGGTCTCGTCGCTCAGCACGACCATCGGGTCGACGTTGCGCGCGTTCTCGAAATTGCCGGTTGCTTTCATTGCCTTACCTGTCGATCTCGCCGAACACGACGTCGTAGGTGCCGATCATGGCCACCACGTCCGACAGCATGTGTCCCTTGACCACCGTGTCCATCGACGACAGGTGGGCGAACCCGGGTGCGCGCAGGTGCACGCGGAACGGCTTGTTGGCACCGTCGGAGACCAGGTAGCAGCCGAACTCGCCCTTGGGCGCCTCGACGGCCTGGTAGGTCTGCCCTTCCGGCACGCAGTAGCCCTCGCTGAACAGCTTGAAGTGGTGGATCAGCGCTTCCATGTCGTCCTTCATCTCCTCGCGGGAAGGAGGCGCGACCTTGTAGTTGTCCACCATCACGGGACCCGGGTTGGCCTTCAGCCAGGCCACGCACTGCTCGATGATGCGCGCGGACTGGCGCATTTCCGCCACCCGCACCAGGTACCGGTCGTAGCAGTCGCCGCCGGTGCCCACCGCCACGTCGAAATCGACCTCGGCGTACTTGGCATACGGCTGCTTCTTGCGCAGGTCCCACTCCACGCCCGAGCCGCGCAGCATCGGGCCGGTCATGCCCCACGCCAGCGCCTGCTCCGGCGGGATCACGCCGATGCCCACGGTGCGCTGCTTCCAGATGCGGTTGTCGGTGAGCAGGGTCTCGTATTCGTCCACCCGGCTCGGGAAGTCCTTGGCGAAAGCTTCCAGGTAATCGAGCATCGAGCCTTCGCGCCACTCGTTGAAGCGCTTGAGCTTCTTGCCCTTGCGCCACGGCGATTCCTTGTACTTGGGCATGCGGTCGGGAAGATCCCGGTAGACACCGCCGGGGCGGTAGTACGCCGCGTGCATGCGCGCGCCGCTGACAGCCTCGTACACGTCCATCAGCTCTTCGCGCTCGCGGAAGGCGTAGAGCATCACCGCCATCGCGCCCAGGTCCAGGCCGTTGGCGCCCAGCCACATGAGGTGGTTCAGGATCCGCGTGATCTCGTCGAACATCGTGCGGATCCACTGCGCACGCTCCGGCGCCTCGATCCCCATCAGGGTCTCGATGGCCCGCACGTACGCGTGCTCGTTGCACATCATCGACACGTAGTCGAGGCGGTCCATGTAGCCGATCGAGTGGTTGAACGGCTTGGACTCGGCAAGCTTTTCCGTCGCGCGGTGCAGCAGCCCGATGTGCGGGTCGGCGCGCAGGACGGTTTCTCCCTCCATCTCCAGGATCATGCGCAGCACTCCGTGTGCCGCCGGATGCTGGGGGCCGAAGTTGATCGTGTAGCTGCGGATCTCGTGGTCCGGCGCAACCATGCCGCCGTCCCGGTCCGCGCCTGTGCTGTTGGGTACAGCGCTCATTTCACAGCTCCTGCATCAGCCGGGCCGATGCCGGGGGTCGGGCTGAAGTCTGCGTCCTCGCCAAGGGAGGTCGCATAGCGGGCGTCGTCGCGGATCACCCGCGGCACCGTCACCCGCGGCTCCACGGAGGTCACCGGCTCGTACACCACGCGCTTGCGCTCGGGGTCGTAGCGGACCTCGACGTTGCCGATCAGCGGGAAGTCCTTGCGGAACGGATGGCCGACGAAGCCATAGTCGGTGAGGATCCGGCGCAGGTCCGGGTGGCCCTGGAACACGATGCCGAACAGGTCGAACGCCTCGCGCTCGAACCAGTTGGCAACCGGCCAGATGCCGGTCAGGGTGTCGAGCATCGGCGCGGCGGAATCCGGCGCGAAAGCGCTCACCCGCATGCGCAGGTTGTGTTGCACCGAAAGCAGCTGCACCACGGCGGCGAAACGGCGCTCGGGCTCGTGGACCGCGCCCTCGCCCAGCGGCTGTTCAAGCTGCTGGCTGGGCTGCTGGCCGAAGCCGAAGCGCCCCGGCCCGCGGCCGACCACGCCGCGGCTGTAGCCTTGCGAGGACACGCCGGTGTCCCACTCATCGGTGCCGTAGCCGAGGGTGTCCACGCCGCAGAGGTCAATGAGCTGCTCGAATCCGAACTCGTCGCGCAGCACCCGGCAGCCTTCCTGCCAGGCGCCGGCCTCGAACTCGATGCCCACCTCGGCGCGCGAACCGTCGACGGTCACCGTGGCATCGCCGAAGCGCGCGCGCAGGCGCTCGGCCAGGGCCTTGTGCCTCTCAGCCATTGCGCAGCCCCGTCTTGTTCTCGCCGAAGTTGGAGGCGCGGCGGATCTTGCGCTGCAGCTGCAGGATCCCGTAGACCAGCGCTTCCGCGGTGGGCGGGCAGCCCGGCACGTACACGTCCACGGGGACCACCCGGTCGCAGCCGCGCACCGTCGAATACGAGTAGTGGTAGTAGCCGCCGCCGTTGGCGCAGCTGCCCATCGAGATGACCCACTTCGGGTCGCTCATCTGGTCGTACACCTTGCGCAGCGCCGGGGCCATCTTGTTGACCAGGGTGCCGGCCACGATCATCACGTCGGCCTGGCGCGGCGACGGACGGAAGATCACGCCGTAGCGGTCCATGTCCATGCGCGCGGCACCGGCGTGCATCATTTCCACGGCGCAGCACGCCAGGCCGAACGTCACCGGCCACATCGAGCCGGTGCGCGCCCAGTTGAGCAGCGTGTCGGTGTTGGTGGTGAGGAAGCCGCGCTCAAGCAGCGGATTCTCTCCCTCGGGACGCAGGATGTCGTCGAGCCGGCCTTCGGGCAGCGGGTTGCTGGCGAAGTCCGAAACTTTCTGGATCGCGCGGGTCACTCCCATTCCAGGGCCCCTCTCTTCCACACGTAAATGAAGCCGAGCAGCAGCAGGCCGGCGAAGATCCCCATCTCGACCAGGCCGACCATGCCCAGATCGCGGAACACGGTCGCCCAGGGGAGGATGAAGATGATTTCCAGGTCGAAGACGATGAACTGGATGGCGATGAGGTAGTAGCGCACGTCGAACTGCATGCGCGCGTCATCGAAAGCCTCGAAACCGGACTCGTATGCGGACAGCTTGGCTTTGCTCGGCCGCTTGGGGCCCAGGATCCAGCCGATCACCAGCAGGGCCACGCCGATGCCGACGGCGACGATCAGGAACAGCAGGGTGGGCAGATATTCGGCCAGCACGTGTTGCTCTCTTGGCTAGCGGCCGCGTCGCGGCCAGCTGGCGGCGCCTTGGCGCCGGGCGCCTCCGATCGATACCGATGGGGGCGAAAAAACGGACCTCGAACTCCGGTCCAATGACGTCAATTGTAACTAATCATGAACTGGCGAGTAAACGATCGATCACCTTCCACATCCTCGAAACACACTTCAAAAAAAGCCCCGCGCGAAGCGGGGCCGCGTCACCGGCGCCTGCTGCCGCCGGAGCGTGATGTTGGTGCCCAAGAGGGGACTCGAACCCCTACGACTCTCGTCGCTACCACCTCAAGGTAGTGCGTCTACCAATTCCGCCACCTGGGCAAGCTCCCATGCCGTGGCACGGGGTACTGCATTGTAAATCCCTCAGTCGCCGCCTTCATCCCCTTCGGCCGGGGCGGCGGGCGCGGCGGGCACGCTGGAGCCCTCCGCCGCGGGCGCGGCTTCCGGTGCCTGCGGCACCGCCGGATCAACCGGGGCCGCGGGCACCGGCTCGGCCGGCACCACCGGGATCGAGCCCATCAGGCCCATGTCCTGCTGCGCCTGCACCTGCTCGGCATTGCGCGTGGCATACCAGGCCATCGCCAGCGTGATGACGAAGAAGGCGATCGCCAGCCACTTGGTCGCCTTGCTCAGGAAGCTGGCCGACCCGCGCGCGCCGAAGACCGTCGCCGATGCGCCGCCACCGAAGCCGGACCCGGCCGCCGCCCCGGAACCGCGCTGCATGAGGATCAGCACGACCATCGAGACCGCGACCAGCACGAACAGGATATTCAGGATGTACAGCAGCATCGGGGCGGATCCGTCGGTTCAGCGCGCCGCGGCGGCGATGATGGCGAGGAAATCCGCGGCCGCCAGCGAGGCGCCGCCGATCAATCCGCCATCCACGTCAGCCTGCGAGAAAAGCGCGGGGGCATTGTCGGGTTTGCAGCTGCCGCCGTAAAGGATCGGCAGCGAGCCGGCGATTGTAGCATCGCGCCGGCTTGCCTCGCCACGGATGAATGCATGCACTTCCTGCGCCTGCTCCGGGCTCGCGGTGAGGCCGGTCCCGATCGCCCACACCGGCTCGTAGGCCACCACTGCCCCTTCCAGAGCCTGCGGCCCGCAGGCCTCGAACACCGGGTCCAGCTGGGCTGCGATCACCGCCTGCATCTTCCCGCCCTCCCGCTCCTCCCGGGTCTCCCCGACGCATAGAACGGGCACCAGGCCCGCGGCCCTGGCGGCTGCGAACTTGCGCGCCACCAGCGCGCTGTCTTCGCCGTGGTACTGGCGCCGCTCCGAATGCCCCACCAGCACGTGGGTGGCACCGATGTCCTTGAGCATCCCGGCAGAGACTTCACCCGTATAGGCGCCCTTTTCGTGCTCGCTCACATCCTGCGCGCCGAACGCAACCCCCTTCCCCGCCCACTCGGTCGCGAGCGCGGCAATGTACGGGAAGGGCGGCATCACGATGGCCTCCACGCCGTCTGGCAGTGTCGCCCCCGCCAGATCGCCCACCAGCGTGGCAGCAAACGCGCGGTCGCCATTCATTTTCCAGTTCCCAGCCACGATCCGAGGACGCATGTCGTCTCCAATTCAGCAAACAGCCCGCAATTCTAGCCGGCCTGGTGCGGCGCTGGCCGACCGGTGGATCCAGCGCATACCACCGGAGCCGCGCCCCGCTGTGGCCGGGAGGCCTTTACGCGTAAGTAAAGGAGGAGGAATCCGCCGCCAGGCGGATTCCGGGGGACATGGAGCGTAAAGGCCTCCCGGCCACAGTGGGGCCCCTCAGGTCACTCCGCCGCCGATCCAAGCCCAAGCCCTACTTCAGCCTGATTTCCTTCAGCCGCTCCTCAAGGAAGCCCTGTGCGGTGATCGGCTCCGGGTACCGGTTCGGGTTCTCCGGCGTGATGCACGAAGGCAGCACCTCGATCAGGAAATCCGGGTTCGGATGCAGGAAGAACGGTACCGAATAGCGCGGCTTGCGCGCCTCGTCGCCCGGTGGATTCACCACCCGGTGGATCGTCGACGGGTACACGTGGTTGGTCAGCCGCTGCAGCATGTCGCCGATGTTCACCACGATCGTGTCCGCGTCGGAAGTGAACGGCACCCACTCGCCGTCGTGCGACTGCACCTCCAGCCCGGCCGCGCTCGCGCCCACCAGCAGCGTGATCAGGTTGATGTCCCCGTGCGCACCCGCGCGCACGTTGGGGATGTTGTCGGCCGTGATCGGCGGATAGTGGATCGGCCGCAGGATCGAATTGCCGTAGTCGGTCTTGTCCGCGAACCAGTCCGCCGGCAGCCCGATATGCAGCGCCAGCGCCGACAGCACCCGCGAACCCAGCGCATCGAGCGCCTGGTACAGCCCGTACCCGTGCTCGCGGAAGCCAGGCACCTCTTCCGGCCACAGGTTCGGCGGCATCACGTCGCGGTGCGGGAAGTCGTCGGGCACCTCGCGGCCGATGTGCCAGAACTCCTTGAGGTCGAAATGCTTCGAGCCCTTTGCCGTCTCCACCCCGAACGGCGTGTACCCGCGCGCGCCGCCGCTGCCGGGCACGTGGTACTTCATCTTGGTCTCCTCGGGCAGCGCGAAGAAGGCCTTGAACGCCTCATACGCCGCGTCAATTGAGGACTGCGGGATGCCGTGACCGTTGATGCCGGCGAAACCCCATTCGCGGTAGGCCGCGCCCAGCTCGGCCACGAAGGCCTCGCGGTCGCTGTCGAAACGGCGGATGTCGAGGGTGGGAATGCGGGGGGACATGCGTGTTCTCCGGAAAATCAGGCCGCCGCCGAGCGCACCGCGGCCGACAGCTCATCAAGGGTCTTCTGCATCAGTGCGGCGTCGTCGGCTTCCACCGTCACCCGCACCACCGGTTCGGTGCCGGACGGGCGCAGGAACGCGCGGCCCCTGCCCTGCACCGCCGCCTGTGCGACGGCCAGCGCCTGGCGCACCTCCGGCGCCTCGACCGGCCGAGCGCCGTTGCCGTAGCGGACGTTGACGGTCTTTTGCGGAACCTTCTCCAGGCCCCGCAGCGCCTCCTCCAGCCCGATGCCCCGGCGCTGCAGCACCTCCAGCACCTGCAGGGCGCTGACGATGCCGTCGCCGGTGCTGGCGCGGTCAAGGCACAGCAGGTGGCCGGACGCCTCGCCACCCAGCACGCCGTCGTGCTCCAGCAGCGCCTGGTGCACGTGGCGGTCGCCCACCCTGGCGCGCACGAAGCCGATGCCGCGCTCCTCGAGCGCCCGCTCGAAGCCGTAGTTGGTCATCAGCGTGCCCACCACCGGGCCCTTCAGGCGCCCGCTCTCCTGCCAGTCGCAGGCGAGGATGTAGAGCAGGTCGTCGCCGTCCACGATGCGCCCGTCGCGGGCCACGAACATGACCCGGTCGCCGTCGCCGTCGAAGGCAATGCCCAGCTCGGCATCCGTGGAGGTCACGCGGGCCACGAGGGCCTGCGGATGGGTCGAACCCACGCCGTCGTTGATGTTCAGCCCGTTCGGCTCCACCCCGATGGCGTCCACCTGGGCACCCAGCTCGCGCAGTACCAGCGGGCCGATCTGGTAGGTCGCGCCATGCGCGCAATCCAGCGCAATGCGCATGCCCTCCAGGTCGAAACCGCGCGGCAGCGAGTTCTTGCAGGCTTCCAGGTAGCGGCCGACGGCGTCGCGGGTGCGTACGGTCTTGCCCAGCTGCGCCGAATCCACGGTGCGGAACGGCTCGTCCAGCGCCGCCTCGATCGCCAGTTCGGTGGCGTCGTCGAGCTTCTCGCCCTCGTCGGAAAAGAATTTGATGCCGTTGTCGAAGTGGGGGTTGTGCGAGGCCGAGATCACGATGCCGCCGTCGGCCCGCAGCGAGCGGGTCAGGTGTGCCACCGCCGGGGTGGGCATGGGCCCCATCAGCTGCACGTCCACGCCGGCGGCCACCAGGCCCGCCTCCAGCGCGGCTTCGAACATGTAGTTGGAAATGCGCGTGTCCTTGCCGATCACCACCAGCGGTTTGCGCCAGGCGTCATCACCGCCGCGCAGCACGTGGCCGTAGGCGTTGCCCAGGCGCAACATGAAATCCGCCGAGATGGGCGACTCGCCCACCCGGCCGCGGATGCCGTCGGTCCCGAAATACCTGCGGCTCATGCGGCGGCCTCGGCGGCTGCCTTCGGCATCGGCTGCTTCATCATCATTGCCAGCAGGCGCGCGATGCGCTCGCGCAGCTCGCGGCGGTCGCAGATCTGGTCGATGGCGCCATGCTCGAGCAGGAACTCGCTGCGCTGGAAGCCCTCGGGCAGGGTCTCGCGCACGGTCTGCTCGATCACCCGCGGGCCGGCGAAACCGATCAGCGCCTCCGGCTCGGCGATGTTGATGTCACCCAGCATCGCGAAGGACGCCGACACCCCGCCGGTGGTCGGGTGGGTCATCACCGAGATGTACGGCAGGCCGGCGGCGCGCAGGCGCCCGAGCGCGGCCGATGTCTTGGCCATCTGCATCAGCGAGAACAGGCTCTCCTGCATGCGTGCGCCGCCGCTGGCGGCGAAGCACACGAAGGGACACTCCAGTTCCAGCGCCCGCTCGGCGGCCAGCGCGAAGCGCTCGCCCACCACCGATCCCATCGAACCGCCCATGAAGGCGAAGTCGAAGGCGCAGGCCACGATCGGCCGCTGCTTGAGCTTGCCTTCCAGCGCCACCAGCGCGTCGCGCTCCCCGGTCGCCTTCTGGGCGATCTTGATGCGGTCGGAATATTTCTTCTGGTCGCGGAAGCGCAGCACGTCCGTCGGCCCGAGGCCGGCGCCGATCTCCGGCCCCGGATCCGGATCGAGGAATCCGCGCAGCCGCGCCCGGGCACGGATCGGCCGGTGGGCATTGCACTTGGGGCAGACCTCCAGGTTCTGTTCCAGCTCCGGCCGGTAGAGGATCGCCCCGCAGCGGTCGCACTTCTCCCACAGGCCCTCGGGCACGCTGCGCTTGCGCGGCGCGCCGGTCTCGGTGCGGATCGCCCCGGGCATCAGTTTCTTGATCCAGCTCAATTGCTTCCCATCCCTACTGTCATCGGGTGGCGACGCCCGCGGCGCCGCGATCGCGCAAGTCTAGCAGGCGGTCCGGACCCATCGCGGGTGGGAACCGGCGCGAACGTGCGCTTCCATCCTGCTGTTTTTTCAGCGATCTAGCGCTTCGCGGAGCGGTCGCAGGAAACTGGCGGCCGCAGCCGCGGCCGCCTCCGGATCACCGGCCCGCTCCATCGCGGTGACCAGCGCGCTCCCCACGACGACACCGTCGGCGTCCGTGGACATGGCGCGGGCGCTGGCAGCGTCACCAATGCCGAACCCGGCCACCACCGGCACGCCGGCCGCCGCGCGCACCGCGCGCAGGCGCTCGCCGGCCGCCGCCGGATCCAGGCGCTCGGAGGCCCCGGTCACCCCGGCGAAGTTGACGTAGTACAGGTAGCCCGCCGCGTGCTCGCACAGGCGCTGCAGGCGCGCTTCCCCGGTGGTTGGCGAAACCAGCAGGATCAGGTCCAGGCCGGCGGCCCCGAAGGCCCCGGCCACCTCGCCCGCCTCCTCGGGCGGCAGATCCACCAGCAGCGCGCCGTCGACCCCGGCGGCGGCCAGGTCGCGGGCATAGTTGGCGGGGCCCCGGATCTCAACCGGGTTCAGGTAGCCCATCAGCACGACGGGCGTGAGGGCGTCACCCTCGCGAAAGGCGCGCACCGATTCAAGGATCCACCGCAGGCTGACACCGCGCTCAAGCGCCCGTTCCGAGCTGCGCTGGATGGTGGGACCGTCAGCCATCGGATCGGAAAACGGCACGCCGAGTTCGATGACGTCCGCCCCCGCCTGCACCAGCGCGTGCATCACCGGCACCAACGCTTCCAGCGACGGATCGCCCGCGGTGATGAAGGGGATCAGCGCCTTGCGTCCCCGCTCGCGCAACGTCGCGAACCTGCGATCCAGCCGGCTCATACCTCCACCCCTTCCCGGGCGGCGATGGTGTGCACGTCCTTGTCGCCGCGCCCGGACAGGTTGCACAGCACGAGGCCGTCGCCGGGCAGCTCCCGCGCCAACTTGATGGCCTGCGCCACCGCGTGACTGGATTCCAGCGCCGGCAGGATGCCCTCCGTCCGCGCCAGGGTATGGAACGCCGCCAGGGCCTCGTCGTCGGTGACGCCGAGGTATTCCGCCCGGCCGGTGTCCTTGAGGAAGGCGTGCTCAGGGCCCACGCCAGGGTAGTCGAGCCCCGCGGAGACGGAATGGGTCTGGGTGATCTGGCCGTCGTCGTCGCAAAGCAGATAGGTGCGGTTGCCGTGCAGCACGCCGGGCCGCCCGGCGCTCAGCGACGCGGCGTGGCGCCCGCTGTCCAGGCCCTCCCCCGCGGCCTCCGCGCCCACGATGCGCACATCGCGGTCGTTCAGGAACGCATGGAAGATGCCGATTGCATTGCTGCCGCCGCCCACGCACGCAGTGACCGCGTCAGGCAGGCGCCCGTACTCCGCCAGCACCTGCGCGCGCGCCTCGCGGCCCACCACGGCGTTGAAGTCCCGGACCATGCGCGGATACGGATCGGGGCCGGCCACCGTGCCGATGATGTAGAAGGTGTCGGCCACATTGGTGACCCAGTCGCGCATGGCTTCGTTGAGCGCGTCCTTGAGGGTTGCCGATCCCGAGGTCACGGGCACCACCCGGGCGCCCAGCAGCTTCATCCGGTAGACATTGATCTTCTGGCGCTCGATGTCGGTGGCGCCCATGTAGACCACGCACTCCAGGCCCAGCCGCGCGGCAACGGTGGCGCTGGCGACGCCATGCTGGCCCGCGCCGGTTTCGGCGATGATGCGCGGCTTGCCCATGCGCGCGGCCAGCAGTGCCTGGCCGATGGTGTTGTTGATCTTGTGCGCGCCGGTGTGGTTGAGGTCCTCGCGCTTGAGCAGGATCCGCGCCCCGCCCACCTCCTCGCTCAGCCGCCGGGCGTGGTACACCGGGCTGGGCCGGCCCACATAATGCTTGAGGTCGCGGTCAAATGCCGCGAGGAAGTCCGGATCCACGCGCGCCGCGTCGTAGGCGGCGGCCAGCTCCTCGAGGGGCCCCATCAGGGTTTCTGCAACGAAGCGGCCGCCAAAACGGCCGAATCGTCCATGCCCGTCGGGCCAGGCGTTGTAATCGATGTTTTCAGTCATGGCTGCCGTGCAGTGTCGCCGATTTCCTTGCAATCGGCACGGCGCACCTCTTCCACGAAGCGCCGCATCAGCTCGCCATCCTTGATGCCCGGGGCGCTTTCGATGCCGCTGGAGACATCAACGCCCCACGGCAAGGTGGCCAGCGCCGCCTCGAAAACATTGCCCGGATGCAGCCCGCCGGCCACCAGGCACGGCATTTCGCCGCCCACCGGCAGCCGCGACCAGTCAAACCGGTGGCCAGTCCCGGGCGCAACCTCGCCGCCGTGGGCATCGAACAGGAAGCCGGAGGCAGAGGGCCAGCGCAGGCGCAGCCGATCCATGTCCACCCGCGCAGAGCTCCCGCCCATCGGGATCGCCTTGATGTACGGCACCCCGAACGACCGGCAGAACGCGTCGTCCTCGTTCCCATGGAACTGCAGCAGCGAGGGTCGCACCTGGCGCACCACCTCGCGCACCTGGGCCTGGTCGTTGTCGCTGAACACCGCCACCGGCGTGACCATGGGCGCAAGCGCCACCCGCATGGTGCGCGCCTCCTCAGGTTCCAGGCGGCGCGGGCTTTCCGGTGCAAAGACGAACCCCACCGCGTCCACGCCCAGCTCTCCCGCCAGGCGCACGTCGCCCGGGCGGGTCATGCCACAGAACTTGATCCGGGTGCGGAACAGCACGCGCGTCATCGGGTGACTTCTCCTGGCAGGCCCCATCGTGATTCGTACAGCGGGCCGATGAACAGCAGACCCGCGGCCCGCGCCGTCGGCCCGGCGAGGGTCCGGTCGCGCGCATCGAGCAGCTCGCCGACCCAGGCCTCCGGCCGCTCGCCGGCGCCCACTTCAAGCAGCGAGCCTACGATGTTGCGCACCATATGATGCAGGAAAGCGTTGGCCTGCACATCGACGACCACCTCGTCCCCGTCCCGGGCCACGGAGATCTCCTGCAGGTTGCGGCGGGCATGGGGCGCCTGGCAGTGGACCGTGCGGAAACTCGAGAAATCGTGCTCCCCCACCAGCGCCTGGGCGGCGCGATGCATTGCGGCCGCATCCAGGGGGCGGCGCTCCCATGACAGGTACTGGCGGTGCAGCGCCGGCCGCACCGAGCGGTTGAGGATGCGGTAGCGGTAGCGGCGCGCGTGGGCCGAAAACCGGGCGCTGAAATCGTCGGCCACCGGCTGGCACCAGCGCACCGCGATGTCCGGCGGCAAATGGCCCATCGATCCCAATACCCAGGCGCGTGGGGAGCGCGCCGCGTCGCTGTCGAAATGCACAACCTGGCATCGGGCGTGCACGCCGGCGTCGGTGCGGCCGGCACACACCGTGTCCACGGGCCGGTCGGCGACGCGTGAAAGCGCAGTCTCCAGCGCCGACTGCAGCGTGGGCGGCCCCGGCTCACCCGGCTGGCTCAGGCGTTGCCACCCCTTGAAAGCCGTGCCGTCGTACTCGACGCCGATCGCATAGCGCATGGCCGGCCGGCTGGCCTAGGCCAGTTCGGACAGGAGCCGCGCGGCTTCGCTGCTCTCGGGCGTGTCGCGCTCGCGCGCCACTTCCTCAAGCAGGGCCCGCGCAGTATCCACATCGCCCAGTTCGGCATAGGCCTTGGCCAGCTCAAGGCGTTCGCCGGCATCGGACAGCAGGTCGCCGACCGCCGCGGGTTGCTCCTCCGGCACGGCGTCGAGCTCCACCGGCGGGACCGTGGCCGCACTGGGCTGGTCTTCCACGCTGGATGAGCGGGGCGTTTCCGCCGGCTCCGGCGGGAATGCCGGCGCTGCCGGCCGCGGGCCTTCGGCGGCAATCGGCGCAGCCGCAGGCTCGTCAGCCGCCGCCTCGTTGGCCGGCTGTGGAGCCTGCCGGTCCTGCGGCGTCACTTGCGGTTCCACGCGCTCCTGACCCCCACCCGCGTGCCAGGTGGGGGAGCGCTGTGCGCTGGCGGCCGCCGAAGCGCCCGCGGCAGCCGGCGCCGCGCCGCGGGCCGCCGGCACCACGGCCCGGTCGCGTCGCGTACGGGCCCAGGCCAGAGCCGCGGCGATCACCAGCACCAGCACCAGCACCAGGCCGATCCACAGCCACGGCATGCCGGCGTCCTGGTGCACCTGCCCGCCTGCGGGATCCTGGTTGGCCTGCGCCAGCGTGGGCGCCTCCTGCTGATTGGACTCGGCCAGCCGCTGTTGGACCGCGGCCAGCTCGCTGTCCTTGAGTTCAATCAGCCGCTGTTGCTGCTGCTGCAGCTGCTCCAGCTCGGCCAGCCGCGACCTCAGCTCCTCGACCTCGGCGTCGCGCGCGGCCAGCGATTCCCGGGTTTCCTGCAGTTCCTGTCGCAACATCTCACCCTCGCCACCGGCGGTGATGCCGGATCGTGTTCCCGCCTGACGCTCGCCGTCTGCCGAGGCCGGCGCAATTTCCAGCCGCGCATCGGCCAATGCCGACCCGGGCGATTCCGCGGCTTCGGCGGCTGCGGACGGCTCCTCCTCCACCGCGGTGGCAGCGAGCGCGGCAGTGTCCTGCGGCTGCGGCCGGGGCGCGGACATCTCGCGCCAGCGCGCCACGTGGCTGCGGACCTCCGCCGTCGCCTCGGCCGCCGTCAGTTGTCCGGCCTCTGCGCCGTCCGGTACGCGCAGCACCGCGCCCTCGCGCAGGAGGTTGATGTTGCCACTGATGAACGCCCCCGGATTGGTCCGCAACAGCGCGATCATCATCTGGTTGACGGAGACTCCCTGCTCCCGGGCCATGCCCTGGGCGATCGCGCTCAGCGTGTCTCCCGCCTGCACGGGCCCGTATTCGCCGGGCACCGCCGGAGCCTGCCGGGACGCGGGCGGGGCAGCCGGAGCGGCCGGTTCCGCAGCGTCCTCCCCGGGGGCGTCCGCCACCGGCTGCGCGTCCGGCTGCTCCGCGGGCTCAGCCGCCTCGGGTCCGGGCGGGGGCGACGCGGGCTCCTGCGCCACCGGCGCAGGCGCCGGCCGGATGATCCGGTCGCCCGCGTCAACCTCGGGCGCCTGGATCGGCGGCTGCGCGGGGGCGGCGATGGTGTCGGGCGCATCCACCAGCGCCGAGTATTCGCGCACCAGCCGTCCCTGCCCCCAGTCGGCCTCGATCAGGAAGGTAAGCAGCGGCTGTTCCACCGGTTCGGTACTGGTCACCCGGATCACGGGGCGGCCGGTGGCATCCAGGGCCACGTTGAACTGCAGGTTCTGCACGAGGCCCTGGGGAGGCTGCAGGCCGATGCGCGCGAAGGTCTCCGCTGAGGCCAGCCGCGCCTGAAGCTGGCGCAGTTCGGCCGGGTCGCTGGAAACGATCTGGATCTCCGCCAGCAGCGGCTCGCCATATTGCGAGCGCACCTGGATCTGGCCCAATCCGAGGGCAAACGCCGGACCGGCCAGCAGCGCCAGCGCCAGGAACCAGGCGGATCTCCATTTCAACAGCATGCCAATCCCCCTTTTTCGCGCCACGACTCTAGCCGCCTGCGGCGCAAATCCGCAATGTTTCATGCCGACCGGGCGACCAGTTCCGCGACCTGTACCGCATTGAGCGCGGCGCCCTTGCGGATGTTGTCGGAGACGATCCACAGGTCCAGCCCGCGCGGATGCGACAGGTCCTCGCGGATGCGGCCAACGAACACGGCATCGGACCCGGAGGCATGGGTGACCGGGGTCGGATAGCCCCCGGCCTTGCGCTCGTCGACGACCGTCACGCCGGGCGCGGCTTCGAGCAGGCGCCGCGCGGTGGCCGCGTCGATCTTCTCGCGGGTTTCGATATGCACCGCTTCCGAGTGGCCATAGAACACCGGCACGCGCACCGCGGTGGGGTTCACCTGGATTGAATCGTCGCCCAGGATGCGCCGGGTTTCCCACACCAGCTTCATCTCCTCGCGGGTGTAGCCGTTGTCCTGGAAGTCGTCGATATGGGGGATCAGGTTGAACGCGATCTGCACCGGGAAGCGCTCGGGCGCCGCGCCCCGGAAGTTGAGCAGCGCCCCGGTCTGCCGCCCCAGCTCCTCCAGCGCCGAGCGTCCGGCGCCCGAGACCGACTGGTAGGTGGCCACGTTGATCCGCTCGATCCCCACCGCACGATGGATGGGCGCCAGGGCCACCACCATCTGCATGGTCGAACAGTTCGGGTTGGCGATGATGCCGCGCGGTCGCTGCGCCGCCGCGTCCGGGTTGACCTCCGCCACCACCAGCGGCACGTCCTGGTCCTGGCGGAACGCCGAGGAGTTGTCGATCACCACTGCCCCGGCGGCAGCGAACCTGGGCGCATGCTCCTTCGAGACATCGCCTCCCGCAGCGAACAGCGCGATGTCCACCCCGGCGGGGTCAAACGCCGACAGCTCATGGACCAGCAGTTCGTCGTCGCCGAAGTCGACGCTCCCGCCAGCCGAGCGG
>JAAYXJ010000113.1 GCA_012515985.1 Gammaproteobacteria bacterium | reverse complement strand
GGATCCCGCTCTGGTGGTGCGGCTGCAGCGCGGTGCCGGGCGCGGCGATGAAGTCGGGCAGCTCCGACAGCGCCACGTTCATCCGGAACGTGCCCGAGGCGCAGCGGTAGCGCTCGAACCGCCCGGCAACGTCGTCATCCAGCTGCGTGCGCTCGACGAGCTGCCCGTACAGCAGCTTCGGGTTGAGGTTGGAAACGATTGTGTTGGCCCGCAGCTCGCGTCCGTCCTCCAGGATGGCCCCCACCGCGCGGCCCCCTTCCACCAGCACCCGCGCCACCGCCGCGCCGGTTTCGATGGCCACGCCGCGCGCGGCGCACTCCTTCGCCATCGCCGCGGTGATCGCGCCCATGCCGCCGATGGCGTGGCCCCATGCGCCCTGCTTGCCGTTGACCTCGCCGAACACGTGGTGCAGCAGCACGTACGCGGAGCCCGGCGCGTACGGGCTGGCGAAGTTCCCGACGATGGAATCCCAGCCCAGCGCCGCCTTCAGCGGCTCCGACTCGAACCAGCCGTCAAGCAGCTCGCCTGCGGATTTGGTGAAAAGGTCCAGCAGGTCGCGCTTCCCGCGCATGTCCAGCCCGCGCAGTCTGCGGGCGACGGTCGCCGAAGCCAGCCAGTCGGAGAGCACGAAGCCGTCGGACACGTTGGGCGGCGTGAGCTGGATCAGCTCCCGCAGCACCGCCACCACGCGTTCGAGCATGGCGAAGTAGTCCGGCAGGCGCTGCGCGTCGCGTGGCGACCATCTGGCCACCTCCGCCTGCGTGTGCCCGCCGCCCAGGCGGAACGCGCGGCCGCCGGGCAGCGGCAGGAAATTGGCGAAAGGGCGCTCCACCACGCGCAGCCCATGGCGGGCCAGGCGCAGGTCGCTGATGACCTTCGGGTTGAGCAGGCTGACGGTGTAGCTGGCCACCGAGTTGCGGAAGCCGGGATGGAACTCCTCGGTGACCGCCGCCCCGCCAACGATCGGGCGCCGCTCCAGCACCCGCACCTTCAGCCCGGCGCCGGCCAGGTAAGCGGCGCAGACCAGGCCGTTGTGGCCGCCGCCGATGACCAGCGCGTCGTCGCCGCGCGCGCTCATCCCGGCAGCAGGCGCTCGACCGCGTCGGCAAGCAGCGCGGCCGCATCCGGCTTGCCCAGGGCGGCGGCGGCGCGCGCGGCTTCGGGCAGCCGCGTGGGCGATGTGAACAGTTCTTCAAGCAGCCCGGCCAGTCCCTCGGGCGTCAGCCCGGGCTCGGGGATGCACCAGCCCACGCCGGCGGCGGCCAGGGTCTCGGCATTGCGCCGCTGCTCCTCGCGCGAACCGCCGTGGGGGATCGGCACGAAGATCGCCGGCCGCCCCACCGCCAGCAGGTCGGCAGCGGTGGTGGCGCCGGCGCGCGCGATCAGCAGGTGTGCATCGCGCAGCCGCTCACCCATGTCGTCGAAAAACGGGCGCACCTGCGCTTCAATGCCCGCCACGATCAGGCGGGCGGCGATATCGCCCGCATCGTCGCCCCGGTACTGCAGCCAGACCTGCAGCCGGCGGCGGATCCGGGCGTCCAGCGCGAGCAGCGCCGGCGGCACCACCTGGCCGAACACCTGCGCGCTCTGGCTGCCGCCCACCACCAGCAGCCGCAGCGGCGCGCCGTCCTCGAGCGGCGGATAGGCTCCCGCGGCGTCCAGGATCGACTGCCGGACCGGGTTGCCCGTCTGCCACACCCTGGCCTGGTCGAAGCCTTCCAGCCCGGCCACCTCGGGGAACGAGGTGGCCACGCCGTCGGCCAGCCGCAGCAGGCGGCGGTTGGCCAGGCTCATCCGGGTGGACTGCTCGTGCAGGAGCAGCGGCAGGCCCAGCGATTTGGCCGCCAGCGCGGGGGCGAAGCTGGGATAGCCGCCAAAGCCCACCATCAGCGCCGCGTTGCGCCGGCGCAGGTCCGCGCGGGCCTGCGAGGCCGCCCGCCCGATCACCAGCGCCGCCTTCAGCTTGCCGGTCACGCCACCTGCCAGCGAGCGCGCCGGCAGCACCACATGCTCGATCCCCTCCAGGGCGGCGGTGTAGGCGGCGCCGCGGTGCTCGGTGTGGATCACCACCGGGTGGCCCCGCCGCATCAGCTCGCGCGCCAGCGCCTCGGCAGGGAACAGGTGGCCGCCGGTTCCTCCGGCCGCCAGTGCGATCGTGCCGCCGCGTTGGCCGCGTGTGCTCGTACCGGTCATCACCATCCGCTTGCAGGGGGGACCGCGACTATAGCCACGCGCGCCACCGCCTGCACCGCCCGGGAACCCGGCGCCAGGGTCGCGGTCCAACCCCGGTCCGCAGGCCGGCCCTGGCCGGTATCGGCCGCCATGCATGACTTCCGGCCAAGGTGTTGTCATCAGGCGCCGGTAAAATGATGCGGTTGCGGCATGCCGCCGCACCGCTCCTCTCCCCCATCCCGGACCGGGCCGGCAAGCGACGGGCCGGCCGCGCGCGCCGCGCGGGGGTCGACGCCACCCCACGGAACCCCTTGATGAAACCAGTTTCCCGCCGCAACAGGACCCTCCTCATCGTCATTGCCGCCCTGGCGGCGGTGCTGCTGCTCTGGCGCGGCTGCGCCGGCGGCGAAGAAGCAGCGGCTCCGCCACCCGGCCGCGGCGGCGGCTGGGCTGCCTTCGGACCGGGCGGCCCGGCCACCCCGGTGCGCGTGGCTCCGGTCGTGCGGGCGCCGCTCGCCGTGCAGCTGCGCGCGCTGGGCACGGTGACGCCGCTGCACGAGGTCACGGTGCGCTCGCGGGTGGACGGCGAGCTGCTGAGCGTGGAGTTCGAGGAAGGCGAGCGGGTGGAGGCCGGCGACCTGCTGGCGCAGATCGACCCCGCGCCGTACCGCATCCGCCTGGCCGAAGCCGAAGGCCAGCAGCGCCAGAACCTGGCCGAACTTGAGAACACCCGCATCCAGCTGCGGCGCTTCCGCGACCTGGCCGAAAGCGATTTCGTCGCCGCCCAGGACGTGTCCGACCTGGAAGCCCGCGTCCGCCAGCTGGAAGCGCGGCGCGAGATCGACCAGGCCGCGGTCGACGAGGCGCGCCTGCAGCTGGGCTACACCCGCATCACCGCGCCGGTGTCCGGCCGCGTCGGCCTGCGCCAGGTGGATGCCGGCAACCTGGTGCGCAGCGGTGATCCGGAGGGCATCGTCACGATCACCCAGACCCGGCCCATCAGCGCCCTGTTCTCGATTCCCGAGACCGCGGTGCCCTCGCTGATCGAGGCCGTGCGCCGCAACCGCGAGCTGCCGGTCGAAGCCTGGGACCGGGAGGAGCGCCGCCTGCTCGCCACGGGCACCCTGTCGAGCATCGACAACCGCATCGACACCCAGACCGGGACCCTGCGCCTGCGCGCGATCTTCGAGGACGACCGCCTGTTCCCCAACCAGTCGGTCAACATCCGCCTGCAGCTGG
>JAAYXJ010000112.1 GCA_012515985.1 Gammaproteobacteria bacterium | reverse complement strand
TTCGGTGAGCCCGGCCCGGCGCGAGGCCCGCCAGCGGCGCTCGCCGGCGATGATCTCCCAGGTGCGGCCGGTGCCGGTGCGCACCTCGCGCACCACGATCGGCTGGATCACGCCCTGGGCCTTGATCGATTCGGCCAGCTCGTCGAGCTTGTCCTCGCTCATGGTCCGGCGCGGCTGGTACTTGCCGGGCGCCAGGGCATCGATGGGCAGGGTCTGCAGGGTGTCGCTGGGGCCGGCTTCGAGCACCGGCGCGGTTTCCGCCGCCTTGGGCCCGAGCAGGGCCTCCAGGCCGCGTCCCAGGCCGCGCTTCCTGGCGGCGGCCTTCTTGGTCGGCTTGGGCGTGCTCATGCGGCCTTCTCCCCGGTCGCGCGCTCACGCTGGCGGCGGATGATCTCACCCGCCAGCCCCAGGTAGGCGATCGCACCGCGCGAGGAACGGTCGTAGCCGACGATGCTCTGGCCATGGCTGGGCGCTTCGGCCAGGCGCACGTTGCGCGGCACGATGGTCCGGAACACCTGGTCGCCGAAGTGTTCCACCAGCTCGCTGGACACGGCGTTGGTGAGGTTGTTGCGCACGTCGAACATGGTCCGCAGCACGCCCTCGATCTCAAGCCCGGGGTTGAGCCGGGAACGGACCGCCTCGATGGTTTCCATCAGCGCGCTGATCCCCTCCAGGGCGTAGTACTCGCACTGCATCGGCACCAGCACCGAATCCGCCGCGGTCAGCGCGTTGAGCGTGAGCAGCGAAAGGGCCGGCGGGCAGTCGATGATGATGTAGTCGTAGCGGGCGCGCAGCGGGTCGAGCGCGCGCTTGAGGCGCTGCTCGCGGCCCTCGGCGCCCATCAGTTCCAGTTCGGCGGCGGTGAGGTCGATGTTGCCCGGGAGCAGGTCGTAGCCTTCAGGGGTGTCCATGATCGCGTCCGCGCCTTCCAGCTCGCCCAGGAGCACGTCGCAGGTGGAGGCCGGCAGGTCGCGCTTGTCCACGCCGCTGCCCATGGTGGCGTTGCCCTGCGCGTCCAGGTCCACCAGCAGCACCCGTTTGGGGGTGCCGGCGAGCGCCGCCGCCAGGTTGACCGCGGTCGTGGTCTTCCCGACGCCGCCCTTCTGGTTGGCGATGGCGATGATGCGGGCCATGGGCTCCGAGATCCGATGGGTGGACGGCCGGCGGGGGAACCCCGGGGCCGCAGGTCATTATGCCCGGATGCCGCGGGGGCGGAAGCCCGCCGCCCGCCACCGCGGGTCAGTCCGGTGCCTGCACGGTGACCAGGTGGCGTTCGGCCTCAAGCCCCGGCACCGCGAGCGGGATGGCCTCGAGCATCCGCCAGCCGTCCGGGAGCGCGGCGATTTCATCGTCCGGGCGGACGCCCTTCATGGCCAGCAGGCGCCCGCCCGGGCGCAGCAGGTGGCCGCCGAATACGATGATCTCGGCCAGCGTGGCCAGCGCCCGCGCGGTGATGGCGTCGAACGCGCCGGGCATGTCGAGGTCTTCGGCACGGCACTCGTGGACGCTGGCGTTCTCCAGCCCGAGCGTGCGCACCGCCTGGCGCAGGAACCGGGCCTTCTTGCCATTGGATTCCACCAGCGCCACCCGGAGGCCCGGCAGCGCGATGGCCAGCGGGATGCCAGGCAATCCCGGGCCGGTGCCCAGGTCGGCCAGGGTGGCGATCCCGCGCATGTGCGGCACCACGGCCAGCGAGTCGAGCAGGTGGCGCACCACCATCTCCCGCGGATCGCGCACCGCGGTCAGGTTGTAGGTGCGGTTCCAGCGCGCCAGCAGCGCCAGGTATTCCAGCAGCGGCGCTGCCAGCGAGGGGTCCAGTGCCAGTCCCCGCAGCCCGTCATCCAGCCGCCCGCGCACATCCGCATCAAGTGATCCGCTCATGCGTGCATTGTAAGAGCGCGCCCCGCCCGCCCCTGACCGGACCGGAACGGGCGCCAGGCGAAGGTGGCGAGGTAGCCGGGAGCGGGGTCGAACGCGTGCAGGGACCAGTCCGCAGGCTGGCCCAGCTCCGGGTCGCAGTCCACCAGCACCAGCGCGCCGTCCCGCTCGGCGAACTCGAGGCGATGCAGGCCGAAGGCGAGGCCGCGGCCGTGGGCCTTCAGCACCGCCTCCTTCGCACACCAGATGCGCACGAACGCCGCCTCACGCGCGGCGCCACCGAGCCCGGCCAGCCAGTCCGCCTCGCCGGGGGTGAAGTACCGCCGCGCCAGTTCCAGCGCACGCGGCCGGGGGCGGGCCAGCTCGAGGTCGCAGCCCAGCCGCACCCCGGTGCCCAGCGCCATCAGCAGGCCGTTGCCGCTGTGGCTCCAGCTCGCGTCGAGGCCAGCGTGCGCCGGACCCAGCTGCGGCCTGCCGTGGCGGTCACGCGGCAGCTCGATCTCCGCGGCCGGGATGCCCAGCTCCGATTGCAGCCAGGCCCGCACCCGCGGCTCCGCGGGATCGCCGCGGCGGTACGGCTGCCACGCGCAGCGCACCCGGTCGAATTCAAGCTGGCCGGCAGTCAGTTGCATGAACCGTGGTTTGGCTCGGGAGG
>JAAYXJ010000111.1 GCA_012515985.1 Gammaproteobacteria bacterium | reverse complement strand
TTGGCGTGGCGACTTCACCGGCACGTCCGCGATTTGCTCGCAACGGGCGGCTTCAACCAGTCCTGCAGCGTCGGCCCGGTCGGTCTTGTTGCGGCGAACGTAGGGGCGGACGTCGCGGGCGGGCAGCAGCCGCACCGAGTGGCCAAGGGCCTGGAACCGGCGCCCCCAATAGTGGGCGCTGCCGCAGGCCTCCATCACCACAGTCATCGGCGGTCGATTCTCCAGGACCCGGGCAAACGCCCGCCGGGTCAGCCGCTTGCGCTCCTGGATCCGACCGGCCTGGTCGGCGAAAGCCAGCTCGAAAACATCTTTTGCCAAATCGATTGCGACGGTCGTAGCATGCATGGCGTGGACTCCTCCCGTGATCCCGTTGACTGAAACCGCAAGTTCAGTGTGGCCCACGAGGCCGTTTGGCGACGCGGGAGGAGTCCATTTCATCATTCAAGCCGAAGCCGCTTCGTTCCACCAAGCACATGGCAGATCCAGCTTGCCATGTGCTTGGCTCCACTACGCAGCTCGGCTTAACTCAGCAACTGTCTTGAAGCATGCCGCTCAAGCCAGTGCCAAGCCCTCGTTCCGTAGCTCATCGCGACGCCTGGCATTGACGATACCAAGCAGCTTTCGCATGCAAGCGACCAGCGCCACCTTGCCCAGCTTTCCGCGCGCTCTCAGCTGCTGGTAGTGCGCCTTCATCAGCGGATCCCAACGCACGGCCGAGAGCGTGGCCATGTAGAGCGCAACGCGCACCGGAGAGCGTCCACCGCGGATTCGACGCTTGCCTTGGCCTTGCCCGCTATCGCGGTTCATGGGTGCCACGCCGGTGAGTTTTGCGATCTCCCTGCGGTTGAGGTGCCCAAGCTCCGGAAGCAGCGCGAGCATGGTGGCCTGGAAGACAGGCCCCACGGGGTTCGCGATCAGCGGCCGGGAGATTGTTGTTTATCTGGATTGCGAAACAGGCCCGCAGCAGGAACTGCTTGCCCGGCTGGGTCCGCACAAGATGGGCAAGTCGTGCTTTTACTTCAAGCGGCTCGGGGACCTCGACCGGGCGGTCCTGGTGCAGCTGGTCGGCAATTCCATCACCGAGGCCAGGCATCGCTACGGCTGACGCCTGGCACTGCCCGCGTGCATGACGATGCTTCCCGACGCGAGCCTCCCGACCATTGAGGCGACCCGGCTCATCCTGCGAGAGCTCATCCCGGAGGACGCGCCAGCGCTTTTTGCAATCTTCGGTGACCCGGAGGTGTGCAGATACTGGAGCCGGCCGCCGATGGATGACCTGCGTGCTGCCCGCGCGCTCCAGGCGGAGATTGCCGCGTGCTTCACCGAGCGCACGCTGTTCCAATGGGGCCTGGCGGAGCGGGAGTCGGGCAATACACGATCCATCCGGGTACTGGAGCGGCTGGGCTTCGTGTGGGAGGGCTACCTGCGCGAACGCTACCATCTCCATGGCGAGACTCAGGATGCCGTGCTGTTCGGCCTGCTCCACCGCGAGTGGGCGCCGCATCAGGGCAGCTGAAGCCGTGCCTCAAGACTGCCGGGGCGCTTCCACCAGCCGCTCCCCGTGGGTATAGATGGCATGGCCGTCCGGCCGGGTGAATCCGATCAGGGTGAGGTTGGCGCGGTCGGCCAGCGAGATCGCCAGCGCCGTGGGCGCCGACACCGCGGCCATCAGGGCGATGCCGACGCTGGCGGCCTTCATGGCCATTTCGTAGCTGGCGCGACTGGTGACGACAAGGAAGCCGTCGGCGGGATCGTGTCCTGCGGCATGCATGGCACCGATCAGCTTGTCCAGGGCGTTGTGGCGCCCCACGTCTTCACGCGCCAGCTGGAGCGCACCGTCGAGCGAGGCCCAGCCGGCGGCATGGGTGGCGCCGGTGCGGGCGTTGATGGCCTGCGCGGACTTCAACTCGCCCAGCGCGCGCCGCAGCGCCTGGACGCTGACCCGGGGATCGGCGCGCACCGGCGCCGGCCAGCGCATGGCCGCCTCAAGCAGTTCGCTGCCGCACACGCCGCAACCGCTGCGCCCGCTCATGCTCCTGCGCCGGGCTTCAAGCGCCTTTGCGCGCGCTTCGGGGATGCGCAGCCGCAGCTGCAGGCCCTCGATCAGTTCGTCGATGCCCTCGAAGGTGACGTCGCCCGGACTCTCGACGATGCCCTCGCTGAGGGCGAATCCGATGGCGAAATCGGTCAGGTCGGCGGGCGTGGCCATCATCACGGCGAAGGGTTCGCCGTTGTAGACAAATCCCACCGGCACTTCCTCGGCAATGTGGTCCTCGAGCTCGCGTTCATCACTCCCGCGCACACGCCGGACGGGGCGCATCACGCTGCCCGCCCCCTCGCGCCGGCCGGTCTCTTTTTGCGTTGATCCAGACATGCTGCCAGCATGCCGCAAGCCGCCGCCGGGCGCAGCGTTGGCGCTGGCAGGGCTTTTCCCCGCGGGCGCCGGCGGGCATCATGCCTTTCGTCATCCACACCGGAGCCGTCGATGCGCCTGCTGTTGCTGCCGCTGCTGCTCATTGCCCTGGCGGGCTGCGTGCTGCAGCCGAAGACCCTGCGCAACCTGCAGGCACAGGAGGGAACACAGGAGCTGCAGACCACCTTCATCGTGGTCCGCCATGCCGAAAAGGCCGCGACCGGGGCCGAGGACCCGCCGCTGGACGCCAGCGGGCAGGCGCGGGCCCAGGCGCTGGCGCGTACGCTGGCCGAGGTGCCGCTGCGGGCCGTTTACGCGACCCCCACCCGCCGTACCCGCGAGACCGCCGCGCCGGTGGCGGCCGCCAGGGAGCTGGAGGTGCGCGATTACGACCCCGCCCTGCCTCCGAGCGAGCTCGCCACCATGCTGCATATCCGCCACGCCGGTGACACGGTGCTGCTGGTGGGCCACAGCAACACGGTGCCGGGTATCGTCACGGCGCTGTGCGCGTGTCCCGTTGAGGCGATGACGGAGGAGGAGTACGGCGATCTTTTCGTGGTGCAGATCGCCCCGGATGGTGATGCGAAGCTGGAACGCGGGCGCTTCTGAAACGCCCGGGCCGCCGGCGCCTCTTGACCAGGATGGTGCGCTGCGGCAGTTTTTTCGCCAACAGCGTGATGCGCGTCACGTTTTGAGGGGTGCCGGGTCGGTATGGTGATGCGCAGGGGAAGGAGCCTGGCGCCATTCCGGCGTGCTCGATCCAAGTTTCCAAGGGGGGACGCGAGATGAACTCACTGATCCGACGATCCTTGCTGTGGGGCGCATGCGCGCTGGGCATTGCCGCGGCATCCGCCCATGCCCAGCCGGCCGCCGCATCGTGCCCGCAGCTTCCTGCAGATTCCGGCCTGAGCTGGGAACAGCGTGGCAACGACGCATTCCTGATCTGCAGCGCCGTGGATGCGAACGGGAACGAGGTGTTCGGCCTGTCGCTCTCGGCCGACACCGCCTTCCAGCCGCGCCGCGGCAACCGCGAAGAGCGCGGCGTGGTGGCAGGCCAGGACATCCGCTGGTACCGGGCCGAAGTGGCCAACCAGCCCGAGCTGCTGGTCCGGGAGACGCTGGTGGAGCTGGACCGCGACCGCGTGGCCCACATCTGGGTGCGCAGGCAGTCGGAGGCCGAGCTGCGCGATGGCCTCGTGCTGGTGGAGCGGCTTGATTTCGATGCGCCGCGGCTGAGCAGCAACTGAGGCCTCAGGGCGGCGGCAGCGGCTGCAGGC
>JAAYXJ010000110.1 GCA_012515985.1 Gammaproteobacteria bacterium | reverse complement strand
TTGGGCCCGCGCCATGCTAGTCGGCGCACGCCGGGCGGGCAGCTGGGGTTTTCCCCAGTTGACTGCATCGCGGCTTCACTCCGCGGTCGCCGCGATCCGCTCCAGCCGCGCCTGGATCTGTGCTTCAGGCAGCCATTGGCCGCGCACCATCACCCCGACGCGGCGCTGCACGTTGGCCACGTCCTCCAGCGGGTTGGCCTCCAGCAGGACCAGGTCGGCGCGACGCCCCGGCTCGACCGTTCCGAATGCCCCGGGCGTGCCGAAGTAGTGCGCCGGCGCACGCGTGCCGGTGACCAGCACTTCGTAGGGCGTCAGACCCGCGGCCACCATCATCCGCAGCTCGTGGTGGATCGAGAAGCCGGGCACGTTGAAGAACTGCGGCGCGTCCGAACCCAGCGCGATCGGCGCGCCGGCGGCGTGCAGCGCGCGCGTCAGCTCCCGGCGCAGCTCCACCAGGGCCCGTGCCGCATCAGGCTGGAAGTCGTCGCGGGCCTGGAAGCGGTGCTTGGCCTCCACCCAGCCGTCGCGCACACGCTGGGGCATGTAGCGCATTTCAGGCCAGGCGATCATCTCCTCCGCGGGCGTGTCCGAGGCCAGGTGCTCGACCAGGCTCAGCGTCGGCACGTTCCAGGTGCCCGCCGCGAGGGTGCGTTCGATGGCCTCCGGGATGCGTCCACGATCGGCCAGATGGACCCAGCCGCTGCCGAAGAAGCCCGGCTCCCTGTCGCCGGTGTCCGCGCCGTCCGGCACCAGGAACTCCACGTAGCGGTCGTAGTGGTCGATCGAGGTCTGGCGGGCATCCAGCGCGCCCACCAGGCCGACTTCGGCCGGGATGTGTCCGCCGAATGGCATTCCGGCGTCGTGCGCGGCCTCGGCCATCGCCGCGTAGGAGGCCGGGTCGATCGTGCCGATCTGGCATGGATTCGGGGCCAGTCCCGTGCACGCCCTTGACGCGGTTTTGCCCAGACTCGTCCCCACCAGTCCCGGCGAGAGAACGCCATGTCCGACCCTCGAAGCGCACAATCACCGCAAATGCCCCCGATGCAGATCGGACGGGTGAGGCTGAAAGTTCGGGACCTGGACCGGGTGGCCGGTTTCTACCAGGACGTCCTGGGGCTCCGGCCCCTCTCGCAGGGCCAGGGCCGGATGCTGCTGGGGACGTCCACCACGCCGCTGCTCGAGCTCACTGGCGATCCCGGCCTGCAACCGCGCAACTCGCGCGACGCGGGCCTGTTCCACATGGCCTTCCTGCTGCCCGGGCGCACTTACCTCGGGCGCTGGTTGGCTTTTGCGCTGTCGGGCACCGCGGACCGGGCAGTGCTGGCAGACCCATGGGGCACCCGCATCGAACTGGCCCCGGCGCAGGCCTGATGCCGCGGGCGCCGGGCGCTCAGCCGGAATGCAGCCCGAGCGAGCGGCAGGCTTCACGGATGGTCGCGCGCGCGTCTTCCAGCGCGACACTGCCGGCCACCAGCCGCGAACGGCGATCCAGGCTGCAGTCCAGCGCCAGGCCAACCAGGGTGGCGTGGGCCTGGCCGAGGGCTTCGACCCCGGCCGGATCCAGCAGCCCCGCTGCGCCGGCGGCTTCCAGCAGGGCGGGCGTGGCGCGCGGCACCAGCAGCACGGGATGCGCATGTGCATCGCGCAATACCAGGTACTGGAGAAGGAACTCCAGGTCGGTCAGTCCGCCCTCGCCATGCTTGAGGTCGAAACGGCCGGCCGCGCTGCGGTCCAGCTCCGCGCGCATCCGCGCCCGCATGTTGGAGATCTCGCTGCGCAGGGCATCGGGCTCGCGGCGGCGGGCCAGCGCGCCCTCGCGGACCCGCCCGAAGTCGGCGCACAGGCTGTCGTCACCGGCCACGCAGCGTGCCCGCACCAGCGCCTGGTGTTCCCAGGTCCAGGCGCGCTCACGCTGGTATTCGTCGTAGCTGGCCAGCGACGAGACCAGCAGGCCGCTGGCGCCGTCCGGGCGCAGCCGCACGTCGACCTCGTACAGCCGGCCGGGCCCGGTCACGGTGCCCAGCAGCGCCACCAGCTTCTGCGCCAGCCGCGCGAACCAGCGCGGCGCGTCCAGCGGCCGGTCGCCGTCCGAGTGCGCGCCGGGCGGGGCGTCGTAAAGGAAGACCAGGTCCAGGTCGGAGCCCACGGTGAGCTCCTCGCCGCCCAGGCTGCCGTAACCGAGCACGGCGAAGCGCGCACCCGGGATCCGGCCACGGGTCGCGCCCAGCTCGCGGCACGCCAGCTGCAGCACGGCATCCACCACGGCGTCGGCCAGCCATGCAAGCTGCCGCGCCGCCTCCCGCGCATGGAGGCGGGCGTCGAGCACCGCCAGGGCAATGCGGAAGCTCAGCGCCTGGCGGGACTCGTTGAGCGCGAACAGGGCCTGCTCGACATCCTGGTGGCGCAGCGCGGGCGCGCAGGCCCGGGCGAACAGCGCGCGGTCCGGGAGCGGGCCTTCGGCGCGGGCATCAAGCAGCTCGTCGAGCAGCAGCGGATGGGCCGCGACGCGCTCGGCCAGGAATGCGCTGCGGGTAACCAGGTCGATGAGGCGTTCCAGCGCGCTGGGCTGCTCGTCGAGCAGGGCCAGGTAGGCGGTGCGGCGCAGGATGTTCTGCACCACCGCCAGCAGCCTCCGCACCGCCTGCAGCGGCCGGTCGGCCGGGGCGCTGGCCTGCAGCAGCACCGGCATCACCCGGTCCAGGCGCGCCCGCGCCTGGTCGGACAGGTCGCGCACGCTGGGCGAGCGGGCGAAGTCGCGCAGCGCCGAGTCCACCGCCGCTGCATCGCCGAACCCGGCCGCGGCCAGTACCCCCGGATCCCCGCCTTCTGGCAGCGCGCGCCAGTAGCCGCTGATGTCGCTGTCCACCCGCGGCTTTTCACCGCGCTGCGCGAGCAGTGCCTTGAACTCGCGCGCCACGATGGCCCGGTGTGAGTCCAGGGCGGCCTGCAAGGGCTCCCAGCCATCGAAGCCCAGCCCGCAGGCGATCCGCACGCGGTCCACCGGGTCGTCGGGCAGCGAATGGACCTGCGCGTCGCGCAGCATCTGCAGCCGGTTCTCCAGTTGCCGCAGGAAGCGGTACGCATCGCACAGCGTGCGGGCGCTGGCGGCGGGGATGTGCCCCGCGGCCGCCAGCGCCCGCAGGGCAGGCTGCAGGCGCGGCTCGCGCAGCGCCGGCTCCCGCCCGCCGCGGATCAGCTGCAGCACCTGGGCGAGGAACTCGATTTCCCGGATCCCGCCCGGCCCGCGCTTGATGTCGCCTTCCAGTTCGTTGCGCGCAACCTCGGCGGCGATCGAGGCCTTCATCCCGCGCAGGCCGTCGAGCGCGCCGTAATCCAGATAACGCCGGTAGACGAACGGCTGCAGCTGGCGCAGGAACTCCTCGCCGGCCGGGATGTCCCCCGCCACCGGGCGCGCCTTCTGCCAGGCGTAGCGCTCCCAGTCGCGGCCCTCGGTCTGGAAATAGTGCTCCATGGCCGCAAAGCTCAGCGCCACCCGCCCTGCCCTGCCGAACGGTCGCAGGCGCAGGTCGACGCGGTGGCAGAAGCCATCGCCCGTGACCTCGTCGAGCAGTTTCGCCAGCGCCTGGCCGAGCCGGGCGAAGTACTGTTCGGCCGCCAGCGGACGCGCGCCGTCGCTTTCCCCTGCGTGCGCGTAGCCGTACACCAGGTCGATGTCGGAGCTGAAGTTCAGCTCCTGGCCGCCGAGCTTGCCCAGCGCAAACACCACCAGCCGCACCCGGTTGCCCCGCGCATCACGCACCGCGCCATGGCGGGCCTCGAACCCGCGCTCCAGCGCGTCATGTGCCAGCTGCAGGCAGGTCTCGGCCAGGCGGGTGGCGCCGGCCAGAGTCTCGTCGAGGCCGGCCAGGCCCAGGACATCGCGCCATGCCAGGCGGGTGGATTCAGCGGTGCGGTACACCCGCAGCAGCCGGGGCCACTGGTCAGGGGCGTCCGGCGCCAGGACGGGGGCAGGCTGCGGCGCGGCACCGTCGTCGTGCAGCAGCGCGGCCAGAAGCCCGGGCTGCCGCACCAGGGTGTCGATCGCGAAGTCGCTGGCGACGGCGAGCCGCTGCAGGCGGCGGGCGTTGGCCGGGTCCTCCAGGAGCCGCGCGTCGTCGCCAAGCGCGCTGCGAAGGCGGTCCATGGCCCGCCGGACAAGCATCCGGACCTGTTGGTTTGCGCCATCCTCCATGGGGCGCATTGTGGCACCCGGGTCGCGGACCTTGCCCTGCCAGGGCCGGATAAAAAAAGCCCGCTGCCGGAATCCGGTAGCGGGCTTTTGCTCCCTCCCCCACGTCGGGTGCAGGGAGATCGTGAACGAACCGTTATGAAGGTGCACGCTGCAGTGCAAAATGATACTGGCGGGTTCAATAACACTCTGTTATGTGACCCACCTCACGATCGTGCGGGAAGCTCCGCGATTCATGGGTGCGGCCTCGGCCTGCGCCGCAGGTCCCGCAGGATCTCGCGCGCGGCGTTGCGGCCCGGCAGGCCGGTCACCCCGCCGCCCGGATGGGTCCCCGAGCCGCACAGGTACAGGCCCGCCAGCGCGCCGCGGTAGTTGCCCTGCCCCAGCAGCGGCCGCGCGGAGAACAGCTGGTCCAGCCCAAGCGCGCCGTGGAAGATGTCGCCGCCCACGAGCCCGAAGCGGCGCTCCAGGTCCAGCGGAGACAGCGCCTCATGGCCGAGCACACTGGCCGCGAAGTTTGGCGCCACCCGGTTGACCGTCTCGATCATCAGCCGGGCCACGGTGTCGCGGTGGAGGTCCCAACCGCCGTCGACCTGCGGATTGACGTGCTGGCAGAACAGGCTGGCAACGTGCCGGCCCGGCGGTGCGAGGCTGTCATCGAGGGTGGAGGAAATCACCAGCTCCACCACCGGCGCGCGTGCCCAGCCCGGATTGTGTTCCCTGGATTTCGCGTCGAAGTACGCCTGCTCGAAATATTGCAGCGAATGTCCCACCAGGATCCCGCTCTGGTGGTGCGGCTGCAGCGCGGTGCCGGGCGCGGCGATGAAGTCGGGCAGCTCCGACAGCGCCACGTTCATCCGGAACGTGCCCGAGGCGCAGCGGTAGCGCTCGAACCGCCCGGC
>JAAYXJ010000109.1 GCA_012515985.1 Gammaproteobacteria bacterium | reverse complement strand
TTGCCCGCAGGCTGCGCCTGCGCATCCCGGTGCAGCCGGGCAAGGGCTATTCGATCACCTATTCGCGGCCTTCGCTGGTGCCCAGGCGGCCGCTGGTGCTGCACGAGCGCAGTGTGTGCGTGAGCTCGTGGGATAGCGGCTACCGCCTCGGCAGCACCATGGAGTTCTCCGGCTACGACTCCACGCTCAACCGGCGCCGCCTGGACGCGCTGGAGCGCGGCGCCGCCGAGTACCTGCACGAGCCGGTCGGCCCGGTGAAGGAAGAGGAGTGGTACGGCTGGCGCCCGCTGAGCGTCGATGACCTGCCGCTGCTCGGGCGTGCGCCAGGCCATCGTCACCTCTGGCTCGCAACCGGCCACGGTATGCTCGGCGTCAGCATGAGCACCGCGACCGGTCGGCTGATGTCGGAACTGGTCTGCGGGCTCGATCCCCACCTCGACCCGGCGCCGTTCGACCCGGCGCGCTTTGCATGAATGAATGACCCCGGCGGATTCGACTACGACCTGATCATCCTGGGCGGCGGCTCCGGCGGCCTGGCCGGCGCCTTCCGCGCTGCCGAGCACGGCGCCCGCGTTGCCCTCCTGGAACCAGGCGAACTCGGCGGCACCTGCGTCAACGCCGGCTGCGTGCCCAAGAAGGCGATGTGGCTGGCCGCGGACCTGGCGGCAAGGATCGACATCGCCGCCCGCCTGGGCTTCGACGTCCCGGAATCGACCGCGCTGGACTGGCGGGAATTCATCGTCGACCGCCAGCGGTACATCTCCAACATCCACGAGAGCTACCGCAAGCGCCTGGACGAAGCCGGCGTGACGCTCGTGCCGCAGCGCGGGGTGCTGCTCGACGCGCACACCGTCCGGGCCGGTGGAACGCGCCTGCGTGCCCCGCACATCCTGCTTGCCACCGGCTCGCACCCCGTGCGCCCCGATGTGCCGGGGGCGGAGCTGGGAGGTGTATCCGACGACTTCTTCAACTGGTGCGAAGCGCCGGCCCGCGTCGCGCTGCTGGGCGGCGGCTACATCAGCGCCGAGCTTGCCGGCGTGCTTCAGGTCCTGGGCACCCGCGCCGAGATCTTCGCCCGGAGTGGGCGCCTGCTGCAGCAGATGGACGCGGACGTGGTCAACCAGCTGCAGGATAATTACCGCCACTTGGGCGTCGGCCTGCACCTCGAATACAACCTGCGCGAAGTCCAGCGCGACGGCGCTGGACTGGTGCTTGTCGATTCGGCGGGGGAAAAGACCGGTCCGTTCGACCAGCTCGTCTTCGCGATCGGCCGCCGTGCCAGCACCGCGGGTATCGGGCTGGAAGAAGCCGGCGTCCAGCTTGCCGATGACGGTGCCATCCGCGTGGACGGCTACCAGAACACCACCGCCGAAGGCATCTACGCCGTCGGTGACGTCACCGGCCAGCTCACCCTCACGCCCGTGGCGATCGCCGCCGCCCGCCGGCTCATGGACCGCGTGTTCGGTGGCAAGGCCGGCTCCAGGCTTGATTACGACAACGTGCCCTTCGTCGTTTTCTCGCATCCGCCGCTGGGTGGCGTCGGTCTCACCGACGAGCAGGCCCGCAAACAGCATGGTGACGCGGTGAAGGTCTACCGCAGCACGTTCCGGCCCATGCTCCACGCCCTCGCCGATACTCCCCTGCGCAGCCTTTTCAAACTCGTCTGCGTTGGTCCTGACCAGCGCGTGGTCGGGATCCACGCCTTTGGGGAAGCCGCCGATGAGATCCTCCAGGGCTTCGCGGTGGCGCTGAAGCGTGGAATCACCCTGGACGACCTCCACGACACCGTCGCCATCCACCCGACCAGCGCCGAAGAATTCGTCCTGATGCGTTGATTGGCTGGGGGCTCCGCGGTGACCTGAGGGGCCCCGCCCACGGCGGGGCTCGGCTCCGGAAGGGGGGACGGCTTCGCTTGCGCTCGTCTGCTACGAAGACTGGAGCGCCGGGTGGGGGTGCCCTCCAGTCGTAAGTAAAGGAGGAGGCCGGAGCGCAGCGCAGGCCGGGGGACATGGAGACTGGAGGGCACCCCCACCCGGCGCCCCCGCGCCACGTCCAGATTGGGCTCTCTGGCAGCGGAGAAGATCCTGCTCGTGCGGCACCCTACAATGCCGGGATGGACACTTTCACGCTGCACAGGGGCACCGCACCGCTGCTGGTGAGCGTCCCCCACGATGGCACCCTGGTGCCGGATGACATCGCCGCGCGCCTGACCGATGCCGCGCGCAAGGTGCCCGATACCGACTGGCACATCGCCCGCCTGTACGGATTCGCGCGGGAAATGGGCGCATCGATGATCGTGCCGAAGTACTCGCGCTACGTGGTCGATCTCAACCGCTCCGAGGACGACGTTTCCCTCTATCCCGGCCAGAACACCACCGGCCTGTGCCCCGTGGTCCGCTTCAGCGGCGACCCGGTTTACCGGCAGGGGCAGGAGCCCACCGCCGAGGAAATCCAGGCGCGCGTCGACAGGTTCTGGCGTCCCTACCACGAGGCATTGCGCGCTGAGCTTGGTCGCCTGAAGCAGCAGCATGGGCGCGTGGTGCTGTGGGAAGGCCATTCGATCCGCGGCGAACTTCCCTTCCTGTTCGACGGCCGCCTTCCCGACCTCAACCTTGGCACCGCAGGCGGCGCCAGCTGCTCGCCGGCCCTGCAGGAGCGGCTGGAATCAGTGCTTGCCAGCCAGGACCGCTACGACTTCGTCGTCAACGGGCGGTTCAAGGGCGGGCACATCACCCGGCACTATGGCGACCCGGCCGGCGGCATCGAGGCGGTGCAGATGGAGACCAGCCAGCGGACCTACATGGATGAGGAGAGCTTTGCCTGGGATGAAGGCAGGGCGACGGCGATGCAGGCAGTCCTGCGCCGCCTGCTGGAGAGCGTGCTGGAGTAGCCGCCTCCGCCGGTGCGAAACGGTCAGCCCCCGTCGCGCTCCGCTTCCTGCGCGGCCCTGATGTCGTCGCGGCGGGCATGGAGCTCGTCGCGCAGGCGCTGCACATCGGCCCGGGCGTGTTCCCACTGGGCCTTGAAGGAGTCTCGCGGGGTATAGCCGTTCGGGTGCTCCGCGTCCCACGCCAGCGCCGCGTCCAGGCGCCCGATCAGCATGTCGATGTCGTTGGACGCCCACTCCATGGCCGGGTACAGCACGGCGGCGGTGAGCTTTCGGAACTCTTCCGTGTCATCGCCGGCGCCCACCGGATTGGAGTGCAGGTGCAGCAGGTAGCGGATCCTGCCCACGTACATCCAGGTGATGGCCTCCTCGCGATCATCCTCCGCGTAGAGGCGCTCGGCGTAGTGGAAGTACGCCGAGGGGTGCGCGTCCGGCAGCGCCGCCTCGACGTCCGCGCGGGGGGCGGTGCGCAGGTCGGGCCCGGAGAGCCCGGCAAATGCCGGCGTGGCGGCCAGCAGCAGGGTGAGGATCAGGGGCGTGATGCGCATGCGCGGCTCCGTTCCAGTCCGGGCCGCAGGATGCGCGGCGCCGGCACAAGGGCACGTGAACCGGCCGTGCCGCTCAGACCTCCAGGGTCGCCAGGTCGCCCTTTTCCTCCAGCCACGCCTTGCGGTCACCGGCGCGCTTGCGGGCCAGCAGCATGTCCATCAGGGCATCGGTCTGCGCCTCGTCGTCGACGGTCAGCTGCACCAGGCGCCGGGTGTCCGGGTGGATGGTGGATTCGCGCAGCTGCGAGGGATTCATCTCACCCAGGCCCTTGAAGCGGGTGACGTTGACCTGGCCCTTGATCTTCTCGCGTTCGATCCGATCCAGCAGCAGGCGCTTTTCTTCCTCGTCCAGGGCGTAGAAGACCTGCTTGCCCACGTCCACGCGATAGAGCGGGGGCATGGCGACGAAGACGTGGCCGGCCGCCACCAGCGCCGGGAAGTGCTTGAGGAACAGCGCCGAGAGCAGGGTGGCGATGTGCAGGCCGTCCGAGTCGGCGTCGGCCAAGATGATGATCTTGCCGTAGCGCAGGCCGGCCAGGTCGTCCTTGCCGGGGTCGCAGCCGATCGCCACGGCCAGGTCATGCACTTCCTGGGAGGCGAGCACGCCGCCGGACGCCACTTCCCAGGTGTTGAGGATCTTGCCGCGCAGCGGGAGGATCGCCTGGAAATCCTTGTCGCGGGCCTGCTTGGCGCTGCCGCCCGCCGAATCACCCTCCACCAGGAACAGCTCGGTGCGCGAGAGGTCCTGGCTGATGCAGTCGGCCAGCTTGCCGGGCAGGGCCGGGCCCTGGGTGACCTTCTTGCGGACGATCTGCTTTTCGGTCTTCAGACGTGCGCTGGCGCGCTCGATGGCCAGCTGGGCGATGCGCTCGCCGGTATCGACGTGCTGGTTGAGCCACAGGCTGAAGGCGTCGTGCGCCGCCCCCTCGATGAAGCCGGCCGCCTGCCGCGAGCTGAGCCGTTCCTTGGTCTGCCCGGAGAACTGCGGATCGCTCATCTTCAGGCTGAGCACGAACGAGATCCGGTCCCATACGTCCTCCGGCGCGAGCTTGACCCCGCGCGGCAGCAGGCTGCGGAAATCGCAGAACTCGCGCAGCGCGTCGGTGAACCCGGAGCGCAGGCCGTTGACGTGGGTGCCGTGCTGGGCGGTGGGGATCAGGTTGACGTAGCTCTCCTGCACCAGCTCGCCCTCGGGCACCCAGGCCGCGGCCCACTCCACGGTCTCGGTGTCCTTGGCCAGCGCGCCGGTGAACAGCTCCGGCGGCAGCAGCTCGCGCCCGTCCAGCTCGCCCTTGAGGTAGTCGGTGAGCCCGTCCTCGTAGCGCCACTCGTCGCGCTCGCCGGTGGCCTCGTCGTGCAGCCTCACCGTCAGGCCGGGGCAGAGCACCGCCTTGGCCCGCAGCAGGTGCCGCAGCGGCCGCAGCGCGACCTTGGGCGAATCGAAGTACTTCGGGTCCGGCCAGAAGCGCAGCCGGGTGCCGGTGTTGCGCTTGCCGACGCTGCCCACCATCTCCAGCGCGGTGGCGCGGTCGCCGTCCCTGAACGACATGGCGTACTCGCTGCCATCGCGGCGGATGCTCACGTCCAGCCGGGTGGAAAGCGCATTGACCACGCTCACGCCCACGCCGTGCAGGCCGCCGGAGAAGGTGTAGTTGCGGTTGCTGAACTTCCCGCCGGCGTGCAGGCGGGTGAGGATCAGCTCGACGCCCGGCACCTTCTCCTCCGGATGGATGTCCACCGGCATGCCGCGCCCGTCGTCGCTGACCTCCGCGCTGCCGTCCTTGTACAGCGTGACCTCCACCACCTTCGCGTGGCCGGCCAGGGCCTCGTCCACGGAGTTGTCCACCACTTCCTGGACCAGGTGGTTGGGGCGGGCGGTGTCGGTGTACATGCCCGGGCGGCGCTTGACCGGATCCAGGCCGGAGAGGACTTCGATGTCGACGGCGTTGTAGCGCGTGCTCATGCAGGGACTGCAGTGGAAAAAGGGCGCCTAGCTTACCAGCGCCGTCCCGGGCCCCCGGACCTGACCGGGCCTGGAACGGCCTGCGCGGGCCCTGCTCCCGAAGCACATCGTCCCCGGGTTGAAAAGCTGGGGAAAACCCTTTGTGACCAAGGGGTTGGGGCCGGATGGTTAAGAGATTGTTGTTCAGTATCGATACCGGGGAGGGCCGCTACCGTTCGGGCCGTCGCTGTAAGGGGAAGCGGCTACTTGGAACATTTTCGATTCTGGAGACGAGACCCATGAGCAAGCGCAATATCCTGTTTTCCGCCCTGATCGCCGCCGCCTTTGCGGCCCCGTCCGCCTTCGCCCAGGAGGTCGACGAGCAGGCGCTGACTGACGCCCAGCGCGCTGCCCAGCAGGCCGCGGAGGCCGCGGAAGCGGCCGAGGCCGCCGAGCGCCAGGCCGACACGGCCGAGGCCGAGGCCCAGGAGGCCGAGGCGGCTGCCGAGGACGCCGCCGCTGCCGATGAGTGGCCGGTGGAAGAGGAAGAAGAGGACGAAGATCCGGCCTGATCCAGGGATGGAACGCGGATCCTGGAAACGCCCCGCACCCGCGGGGCGTTTCCTTTTCCGGGCATGCATTGATCGCGCGCAAGGACGTGCGGGCCGGAGCCGGGAGAATGGGGGCTTTTTTGGGGAAGCCTCATGTCCGACCAGTACGAAGACCTGCAGCAGAGCTATGGGCGCTGCCTGCGCGACAAGGAGTTCATCAACCGGTTCTACGACGTGTTCCTGGAGAGCCATCCGTCGATTGCGCCGATGTTCGCCCATACCGACTTCAGCAAGCAGCGCATGGCGCTGCGGCGCGGCATCAGCGCAGCGATCTTCCATGCGGCCGGCAGCGCGCTGACCCGGCGGACGGTGGAGCAGATGGCCGACGTGCACGGCCGGAACGGCCGCTGCCCGGTGGATCCGGGCCTGTATCCCTACTGGATCGAGAGCCTGCTCACGGTGGTGGAGCAGACCGATCCGGAAATGGACGACCGCCTGCGCGCGCGCTGGCGCCAGGCCATGGGCGTGGTCTGCAACACCTTCATCCAGCGCTACGAGGGCGTCGGGGCAGGCCGCGCGGTGTAGAATAGGGCTTTCCAGCGACCTGCTGCGCCATGACAGCCCCCAGTTCCGTCACCCCGCTCGTTTTCGTCACCGGAGGCGTGGTCTCTTCCCTTGGGAAGGGCATCGCCGCGGCCTCCCTGGCCGCCATCCTCGAGTCCCGCGGCCTGCGGGTGACGATGATGAAGCTCGACCCGTACATCAACGTCGACCCCGGCACCATGAGCCCGTTCCAGCACGGCGAGGTGTACGTGACCGACGACGGCGCGGAGACCGACCTGGACCTGGGCCACTACGAGCGCTTCCTCAACGTGCGCCTGTCGGGCCGCAATTCGATCACCACCGGCAAGATCTACGAGAGCGTGATCGCCAAGGAGCGCCGCGGCGACTACCTGGGTGCCACGGTGCAGGTGATTCCGCACATCACCGACGAGATCAAGCGCTGCATCGACGTGGCCACGCATGGCTTCGACGTGGCGCTGGTGGAGATCGGCGGCACCGTGGGCGACATCGAGTCGCTGCCGTTCCTGGAGGCGATCCGCCAGATCCGCACCGACCGCGGCCCGGAAAAGGCGATGTTCATCCACCTCACCCTGGTGCCGTGGATCGCCGCCGCCGGCGAGCTGAAGACCAAGCCCACCCAGCATTCGGTGAAGGAGCTGCGCTCGATCGGCATCCAGCCCGACGTGCTGCTGTGCCGCAGCGAACAGCCGCTTCCGGACAGCGAGCGGCGCAAGATCGCCTCGTTCACCAACGTCTCCGAGAAAGCGGTGATCTCGGTGGTGGACATGGACAACATCCACAAGATCCCGCTGTGGCTGCACAGCCAGGAGCTCGACGGCATCGTGGTCGAGCGGCTGAAGCTGGGCGACCGCGCGCGCCCGGCCGACATGGCCGAGTGGATGGACGTGGTGGACGCGGCCCAGAACCCGATCGACGAAGTCACCATCGGCGTGGTGGGCAAGTACGTAGACCACCAGGACGCCTACAAGTCGGTGGCCGAGGCGCTTCGCCACGGCGGCATCCGCCAGCGCACCCGGGTCAACCTGCGCTGGATCGAATCCCAGGACATCGAGCGCGACGGCGCCGCCGAAGTGCTGGCCGGGCTCGACGGCATCCTGGTGCCCGGCGGGTTCGGCGATCGCGGCTTCGAGGGCAAGGTGCTGGCCTCCAGGTACGCGCGCGAGCAGGGGATTCCCTATTTCGGCATCTGCTACGGCATGCAGGCGGCGGTGGTGGATTTCGCCCGCCATGTGGCCGGCCTGGAGGGTGCCAACAGCACCGAGAACGACCGCCAGAGCCCGCATCCGGTGATCGGCCTGATCACCGAGTGGCGCACCAAGACCGGCGAGATCGAGCGCCGCAGCGAGGACAGCGACCTGGGCGGCACCATGCGCCTGGGGCTGCAGGAGCAGCGCCTGAAGCCCGGGACGAAGGCGCGCGAGCTGTACGGCAAGGACGTGGTGGCCGAGCGCCACCGGCACCGCTACGAATTCAACAACCGCTACCGCACCCAGCTGGAAGAGGCGGGGCTGGTGATCAGCGCCAAGTCCATGGACGACCTGCTCGTGGAGATGATCGAACTGCCGGACCACCCGTGGTTCATCGCCTGCCAGGCCCATCCCGAGTTCCAGTCCACCCCGCGCAGCGGGCATCCACTGTTCATCGGCTTCGTCCGCGCCGCGCGTGAGAAGAAGGCCGGGGGCAAACTGCTCAAGGAGGCACGGGCATGAATCTGTGCGGGTTCCAGGTCGGGCTCGACCAGCCGCTGTTCCTCATCGCCGGGCCATGCGTGGTGGAGAGCGAGCAGCTGCAGGTGGACGTGGCCGGGCAGCTGAAGGAAATCACCTCGGCGCTCGGGATCCCCTTCATCTTCAAGTCGAGCTTCGACAAGGCCAACCGCACCTCGCTGGGCAGCTTCCGCGGCCCGGGCATGGAGGAGGGCCTGCGCATCCTGGGCGAGGTGAAGCGCCAGGTGGGCGTGCCGGTGCTGACCGACGTGCACGAGTACACGCCGATGGACGAAGTGGCCGCGGTGGTGGACGTGCTGCAGACCCCGGCGTTCCTGGTGCGGCAGACCGATTTCATCCTGCGCGCGTGCTCGGCCGGCAAGCCAGTCAACATCAAGAAGGGCCAGTTCCAGTCGCCGTGGGACATGAAGCCGGTGGTGGAGAAGGCCAGGTCCACCGGCAACCATCAGATCATGGTGTGCGAGCGCGGCGCCAGCTTTGGATACAACAACCTGGTCAGCGACATGCGCTCGCTGGCGGTGATGCGCGACACCGGCTGCCCGGTGGTCTACGACGCCACCCACTCTGTGCAGCTGCCGGGCGGGCAGGGCGGCTCGAGCGGCGGCCAGCGCGAGTTCATCCCGGTGCTGGCGCGCGCGGCGGTGGCCGTGGGCGTCGCCGGGCTGTTCATGGAAACCCACCCGGAGCCGGAAGAGGCGCTCAGTGACGGCCCCAACGCCTGGCCGCTGGCGAAGATGCGCGGCCTGCTGGAGACCCTGCTCGAACTCGACCAGGTGACCCGGCGCTCCGGTTTCCCCGAGAATCAGGCCTGAGCCTGACCCGCGCCGGCACGGCGCGGCGCGGTACCCACTCGTTCCTCCACAGCCACAGGACCAATACGACCAGCCCATGACCAGGATTGCCAAGATCCACGCCCGCGAGATCCTCGACAGCCGCGGCAACCCCACGCTCGAGGCGGAAGTCACCCTCGAGGACGGCAGCTTCGGCCGCGCCGCGGTCCCTTCCGGTGCATCCACGGGGGCGCGCGAGGCGGTGGAACTGCGCGACGGCGACCGCACCCGCTACCTGGGCAAGGGCGTGCGCAAGGCGGTGGCCAACGTCAACGGCACCATCGCCCAGACGCTGCAGGGCATGGACGCGGCCGATCAGGCCGCGCTGGACAAGCGCCTGATCGACCTGGACGGCACCGAGAACAAGGGCCGCCTGGGCGCCAACGCCTTGCTCGGCGTTTCGCTCGCCTTCGCGCATGCGGTCGCGGCCTCGAAGCGGATGCCCCTGTGGCAGCACCTCGCCAACGGCCGCCCGGTGTCGCTGCCGGTGCCGATGATGAACATCATCAACGGCGGCGCGCATGCCGACAACAACGTCGATATGCAGGAATTCATGATCCTGCCGGTCGGATTCGATTCGTTCTCCGAGGCGCTGCGCGCCGGCACCGAGATCTTCCACGCGCTGAAATCCGTGCTCAAGGGCCACGGTCTTTCCACCGCGGTCGGCGACGAGGGCGGGTTCGCGCCGGACCTGCGCAGTAACGTCGAGGCGCTCGACACCATCCTCGAAGCCATCGGCAAGGCCGGATACCACGCTGGCGAAGACGTGCTGCTGGGCCTGGACGTGGCCAGCACCGAGTTCCACGACAACGGCAAGTACCACCTGGTGGGCGAGGGCAAGCGCCTGACCAGCGAGCAGTTCGTCGATTTCCTCGCCGGCTGGTGCGACGAGTACCCGATCGTCACCATCGAGGACGGCATGTCCGAGGACGACTGGGACGGCTGGGCGCAGCTGAC
>JAAYXJ010000108.1 GCA_012515985.1 Gammaproteobacteria bacterium | reverse complement strand
TGAGGCTATCGCCTGGAAGGAAGCCACGGTACCGAGCTGAGCCGGCGTAGTGAGGAGATCGCAGAGACCAGCTTTCGGCGACCCTGGCCTGGTTGGACGAGAGTTTTCTACGCCGCAGCCCGAAAGTGCCGTAGCTACTGTGAGCGCAGTAGCGAGAAGTTTGAAACGTTGCATAGGAATGCTGCAAAGCCTCGTTAGAGGGCCTAACGCCAGAGTTAAGCCGTGCCGCGAAGCGGCATCGGCTTGAACGAACTGTTAGCGCCCAGCTCACTCGCTGGCACCACCGGCAGCAAACACACGAGCCAGAGTGAGCCAACTAGCAGCACGACGCCTATCAGACGACCGCTACGGAATATCCGCCAACCCGTACTGATCTCTTGACTGTGAAGGATGTCGACGTAGAGGATCGTAACGAAGCCAAGCACGACTAGTGAAAAAAGAAACAACGCGAACGTAATGATTTGTGTAAGCGTCAGGGTACCAGCGAACATCAGCACAACGCCGGCGCCAAAGAAGAACCAGAACATTGGTGCGGAAAAGTCCGCGACAAACTCTGCAGGGCGCGTTGAGAAATAATGGAAGATCCTTCGGCGCCATGCCCCCCATTTGTCCGTAGGTCTACCGAGAAATGTCGAGACCAACCCAGTAAATAACATTGCGGCGATCGCGACTAACGCTAAGGCGTTCAGAGCTAGCATCTCCTGCGCTGCCCGATCCGCACTTTTGCTCAGAGGGCCGAGATCGAAAGCTGTTGCAGTAGTGAACAAGACCCCAAGTAACCCGAAGGACGGGCCAACGCTGGCGAATCGCCTCGCAGATACTTTTAGATGATGCGACTGGTTCATGGGCGCTAACACCTATTAGACACCAAAAACGGCACTAAACCTTCGACATAAGACACTGGATTCCCCCTTCCAGAATCAGGTTTTTCCTACTCAATCCAACGGCTTGCGCCTGATGGAGGTGCCTAATCCCGGTGCCTAATCTTTCCCCTTGGCGAATTGGACCAGGGAAGGTCAATGGCACGCTACCACCGGGGGACTGGCGGTACAACGGGATCGGAAAGGCAGGCTGACGCGGCAGGTGTGCGCCGCCCGGGGAAACTGCTTGAAGAGGTGCGTGGCCGGATCCGTCGTCTGGGCCTGGCCCGGCGCACGGAGGAGGCATATGTCGCCTGGATCGTCCGATTCATTCGGGCGAACGGGCTGCGTCATCCGCGGGAACTGGGCGGCCGTGAGGTTGAGGCGTTCCTCACCACGCTGGCGTTGCGCCACAACGTTGCCCCGGCGACGCAGAACCAGGCGCTCGCCGCGCTCCTCTTCCTCTACCGGGAGGTGCTGGGCCAGCAGCTGCCCTGGATGGACGACATCCGCCGCGCGAAAAAGCCCCGGCGTCTGCCGGTGGTCCTTTCTCGCGAGGAGGTGGCGGCGGTCCTCGGGGAGTTGTCCGGTGTCCACTGGCTGATGGCATCGCTGCTGTACGGCAGTGGGCTTCGTCTGCTGGAGTGCGCGCGCCTGCGGTTGAAGGATCTGGATTTCAGCCGCGCCGAGTTGACGGTCCGTGGAGGCAAGGGCGGGCGGGACCGCCGGACGATGTTGCCTCAGGGCCTGTACGGCCCCTTGCAGGCGCAAGTCGAGGAGGCGCGGCGGGTCCATCGGCGCGACCTGGATGCGGGGTTCGGCGAGGTCTGGATGCCTTCTGCACTTTCGGTGAAGTTCCCGAATGCCGCCCGCGAGCCCGGTTGGCAGTACGTGTTCCCGTCGGTCAGCCGGAGCGTGGACCCGCGCAGCGGGGTTGTCCGGCGGCATCACCGGGACGAGAAGGGTTTGCAGCGGGCGTTCAAGCAGGCGGTTCGCGCTGCCGGCGTGGCGAAGCCGGCCACCTGCCACACGCTGCGCCATTCCTTCGCCACCCATCTGCTCGAGTCGGGCTATGACATCCGGACCATCCAGGAGCTGCTCGGGCACAAGGACGTGGCGACGACGCAGATCTACACGCACGTGCTCAACCGGGGCGGGCTGGCGGTGCGCAGCCCGCTGGATCTGTGAGCGTTCCGGCGCCGCAGCGGGCTTCCCGGCGGTCGCCGTTCGCGGTTCCCCTTGCGGCGGCCCTCGTCGCGGGCGCAATGCTTGCGCTGCAGCTGCCGCGGTTGCCCGCCACGGGGTGGCTGGTGCTGGCGATGGCGGTCGGCGCCGCAGCATGGCTCGCGGGGCGTCGGATGGCGGCGCGGGTGCCCGGCGCGCTGGTGGCGGGGTTCGCGCTTTGCGCCCTGCATGCGACCTGGGCGCTGTCGCTGCAGCCGCCGGTGGAGCACGAGCGTTCGGATCTGGTGCTCACCGGCCAGGTGGTGGGCCTGCCAGAGCACGACGATGACCGCACGCGCTTCCTGTTCCGGGCGGACCGGTCCGCGGCCAATCCGGAGTTCCTGCGCGCACGCAAGCTGCGCCTGGCCTGGTACGACGGCTGGGGCGACCGGGGCTCGCGCCGTGGGGAGATCGAGGCCGGGAGCCAGTGGCGTTTCACTGCGCGGGTGCGGGCGCCGCGGGGATTACGCAACCCGGGCTGGTTTGATGGTGAGAAGCAGTCGCTGGCGCGTCGGATCTCGGCGATCGGCTATGTCCGCGATGCGGAGCCGGTGGAACGGCTGGGCGATGCCCGCGGGATGGACGCCTGGCGCGACCGGATGGCCGGGCGCATCGATGCGGCCGTGGCGAGCGATTCCTCGCGCTATGTGCGGGCGCTGGCGCTGGGCGATACCCGCCAGCTGGCCGAGGGCGACTGGGAGGCGCTGCGGGCCACCGGCCTGACCCACCTGATCGCGATTTCCGGGTTCCACGTGGGGCTGGTGGCCGGTTTCTTCGCGCTGCTCGGGGCCGGGGTCTGGCGGCTGCTGCCGGGCCTCGGGCGCTGGCTGCCGCGGCCGCAGGCGGCGGCGATCATCGCCCTGGCCGGAGCGATGTTCTACGCCGCGGTGGCCGGGTGGGAGCTGCCCACGGTGCGCACGGTGCTGATGATCGGCGTGGTGGTGGTGGCGCGCCTTGCGCGGCGCTCGCTTCGGGTGTCCGATTCCCTGGCCCTGGCCGCGGTCGCCATCACCCTGGTTGATCCGCTCTCCCTGCTGACGGCGGGATTCTGGCTCAGCTTCGCGGGGGTGGCCTGGCTGGTGTGGTGCCTGCCTCGGGTGGACGAGCAGCGCCTGGTGCCGGGTTTCCTGACCGCGCAGTGGGTGGCCACGCTCGGCCTGCTGCCCCTGACTGCGGTCCTGTTCGGCCAGGCCTCGATGGCCGGGCCGCTGGCGAACCTGGTGGCGATTCCCTGGTGGAGTCTGGTGGTGGTGCCGCTGGCGCTGCTGGGGACGGGGCTTGAGGCGGTGCAGGCAGGATGGGGCGGCTGGGCGTGGCGGCTGGCGGCGTGGTGCTTCGATATCAGCTGGCCGCTGTTCGGCTGGCTGGCGGAAAGCCGGTTCTCACTGTGGTGGCTGTCCGAGGCGCGCTGGTACGCGCTGCCACTGGCGCTGCTGGGTGCGTTCTGGCTGCTGCTGCCGCGCGGGGTGCCGGGCAAGTCGCTGGCGGTGCTGTTGTGGCTGCCGCTGCTCTGGCCCGACCGCGAACTGCCGCGCCACGGCGAGGCGGAGCTGGTGGTGCTGGATGTGGGGCAGGGGCTGTCGGTGCTCCTGCGCACGGCCCGCCACGCCTATCTGTACGACATGGGGCCGGCGGTGCCCGACGGCTACGACGCCGGCGAGCGGGTGGTGGTGCCGGCGCTGCTCGCGCTGGGGGTCCGGGGCCTGCAGGGCGCCATCGTCAGCCACTCGGACGCGGACCACGCGGGCGGTTTCGCCGCGGTGATGCGCCGCTTCCCGGCCCCGGCGAGGTTCGCGCCCCACGGATCGGGCATCGAAGGCACCGCGCCATGCCTGGCCGGCACCTCCTGGGAGGTCGACGGCGTGCGTTTCCGTTTCCTGCATCCCACGATGCACTTTCCCTATATCCGCAACGAGGCCAGCTGCGTGCTGCGGGTGGAATCCGCGCACGGGGCGGCGCTGCTCATGGGCGACGTCGGCGGCATCGTGGAGCGCGAAATCATGCGGCGCGATCCCGGTTCGATCCCCGCCGACGTTGTGGTGACCGGGCACCACGGCAGCCGCACCTCGTCGGATCCCACGTTCGTCAATGCCACCGGCGCCGGGCACGCGCTCATGTCGGCGGGCTACGGCAACCGTTTCGGCCATCCGCATGAGCAGGTCGAGTACCGGTGGAGCCGGGCCGGCGCGCAGGTGCTCTCCACCGCCAGCGGAGGCGCGCTGCGGATCAGGCTGGTGGATGGCGGCCCCCGGGCGGAACAGCGGCGCCTGGCGCAGCCGCGCCTGTGGGATGCCCAGCGCCGCCTCGCGGAGCCTCCACCGTAGGGCGGGGCGTTGCGTCACGGTTCCTTGCCTCCGGGGCGGGCGGGGGCCGGCGCTACGCTATCCTATCCGCCGGTTTCGTCCGGCCCTCGGGGCCATGGGGTTTTGCGTGCTGGAACTGGTCAAGGCCGGCGGCTGGCCGATGATCCCGCTGCTGATGCTTTCGGCGGTGGGCCTGGCAATCATCGTCGAGCGCCTGTGGGCGCTTCGGCGCAAGGCGGTGATGCCCGATGGGTTGGGCGCCGAGGTCCGCGCCTGGGCCACCCGCGGGCGGCTCGACCCGGCACATATCGACTCCCTGCGCAGTACTTCGCAGCTGGGTGCGCTGCTGGCTTCGGCGCTGGACGTGCGCAGCCGTCCCCGCGAGGAGATCCGCGAGCGCATCGAGGTCACCGGCCGCCACCTGGCGCACGGGATGGAGCGCTACCTCAATACCCTGGGAAGCGTGGCCGCCGCCGGGCCGCTGCTGGGCCTGTTCGGCACCGTGGTGGGCATGATCCAGATGTTCCTGGGGGTGATGGAGGTTGGCGTGGGCGACGTGAACCAGCTGGCCGGCGGCATCGGCAAGGCGCTGGTGTGCGCGGCCACCGGCATGATCGTGGCCGTGCCCGCGCTGATGTTCCACCGCTGGTTCCGCGGCCGCGTGGATGGCTTCATCGTGGAGATGGAGCAGGAAGCCATCCTGCTGATGGACGCCCTGGATCCGCGCACCCGCCGCGCCGCGGTCGCCACGCCCGCCGCCGGCGACGCCCCGGCCGGCGAGCCGCTCCCCGTGCAGGGGTGAACCGCCGTGCAGATCCGCAGCCGCCGCGCCGACTCCGAGCCCGAGATCAACCTCGTGCCGCTGATCGACGTGATCCTGGTGCTGATCATCTTCTTCGTGATCACCACCACCTTCGATCTGAACTCTGCGCTCAAGCTGGAGCTGCCGCAGGCCAGCGCCGAGCAGTCCGAGGCGCCAGAGCATTCGCTCAGCGTGCTGGTCAACGCGGAAGGGCGTTATTTCATCGACGAGCACGAAGCGCTGCGCACCGACGTGGAATCGCTCAAGCGCACCATCATCGAAGTGGCCGCCGATGACCGCCAGCGCCCGGTGCTGCTGCGCGCCGATGCCCGCACCCCGCACCAGGCGGTGGTGACGGCGATGGACGCGCTCGGCCAGCTCGGTTTCCGCCAGATCTCGATCGCCACCGCGCCCGAGCAGGCCGCGGCGGGCGCGCAGTGAGGCGGCCGGCCTGATGGCGGGCGCGCAACAGCCCCAGCAGGCGGCATGGCCGATCTACCGGCGCCTGCTCGGTCACGCCTGGCGATACTGGCCGCTGCTGCTGGTGGCGCTGGTGGGCATGACCATCGAGGCCATTGCCGGCGCCGCGTTCGTGCAGCTGATGGATCCGCTGGTCAACGACGGCTTCGTCGATCCCCAGCCGCGCATGGCGGTGCTGCTGCCGCTGGCCATCGTGGGCCTGTTCGTCCTGCGCGGCATCGCCACCTTCGCCACCGACTACGGCATGGCCCGGGCCGGCCGCAGCGTGGTGCGCGACCTGCGCGAGCTGGTGCTGGCCAAGTACCTGCGCCTGCCCAGCGCCAGCTTCGACCGCGAGTCGGTGCCGGTGATGGTCAGCCGCCTCAACTTCGACACCGAGCAGGTCACCCAGGCCAGCGCCGATGCGCTGAAGGTGATCGTGGCCGACGGCCTCACGATCCTGCTGCTGCTGGCGATCATGTTCCTCACCAGCGTCAAGGTGACGCTGGCCATGATCGTCATCGCGCCGCTGATCGGAGTGCTGGTCTGGTACGTGGGCAAGCGCTACCGGCGCATCAGCGGTGGCATCCAGACCGGCATGGGCGACCTGGCCCAGGCCGCGGAGCAGTCGCTGGCCGCGCAGCAGGACGTCAAGGTGTATGGCGCCCAGGATTTCGAGAAGACGCGGTATTCGGGCCTGGCCAACCGCATCCTGCGGCTCAACATGAAGGTCGAGTCCACCCGCGCGATGGCCTCGGCGATGGTGCAGATCCTGGCCGCGATCGCGCTGGCGGCGATCGTCTGGGTGGCCACCCGCGAGGCCCTGGTGGGCCAGCTCAACCCGGGCGAGTTCGTCAAGCTGATGACCGCGATGATGGGCATCATCCCGTCGCTGCGACGGATCACCAACGTGCAGAGCGTGATCGGGCGCGGCGTGGCCGCGGCCGAGCGCCTGTTCCAGGTGCTCGACAGCGAGGAAGAGCGGGATCGCGGCAAAGTCGCGATCGAGCGCGCGCGCGGCGAGCTGGTGTTCGAGGACGTCAGCCTGCGCTACAGCCGCGACGGCGACGACGAACCGGGCATGGCACTGGAGGGCATCAGCTTCACTGCCAGCCCCGGCACGGTCACCGCCATCGTCGGCCGCTCGGGCAGCGGCAAGACCAGCCTGGTGCGTCTGGTACCGCGCTTCTACGAGCCCAGTTCCGGCCGCATCACCCTGGATGGCCGTCCGCTGGAGGACTACCGGCTGGCCGACCTGCGCCGCCAGATCGCCCTGGTGGGCCAGCGGGTGATGCTGTTTG
>JAAYXJ010000107.1 GCA_012515985.1 Gammaproteobacteria bacterium | reverse complement strand
GTTCTGCACCTGCTCGCGCACCTGGTCGATCAGCACCTTCAGTTCCACCGCCGCCTGCGAGCTGCGGCGGTCGACGGACTTCGAGCCCAGGGTGTTGGCCTCGCGGTTGAACTCCTGCAGCAGGAAATCCAGGCGCCGGCCCACGGGTCCGTCGGCGGCCATCACCCGCCCGATCTCCTCGATGTGGCTGTCCAGGCGGTCGAGCTCCTCCTCCACGTCCAGCTTCTGCAGCCACAGCACCAGTTCCTGCTCGAGGCGGCCCGGGTCCAGCGGCTGATCCAGGTCCGCCACCCGGGCCTCGAGCTTCGCCCGCTGGCCTTCGCGGATCGCAGGCATCATCGCGCGCACCTGGGCCACGACTTCCCTGATCCCCTCCACGCGTTCAGTGATCACCGAGGCGAGTTTGTCGCCTTCCCGGCGCCGCGCCTCCAGGAACTGCGCGAGCACTTCATCCAGCAGCGCCAGCGCCTCGGCCTGCAGCGCCTCCGCGTCCACCTGCGGGCCCTGCAGCACGCCCGGCAGCTGCAGCAGGCCGGTCACCTCCGTGGTCAAGCCGGGGAAACGCGACTGCAGCGACTGCGCCAGCGCTGACAGCCGCTCCAGCGCGGCCTCGTCCACGCCCAGCGCATGCTGCGCGTCGGTGCGCAGGCGCATGGTGAGGTCCAGTTTGCCGCGCGATACCCGCGCCGACACCCGCTCGCGCAGCGCCGGCTCCAGCGCGCGCAGTTCCTCGGGCAGGCGGGTGCCCAGCTCGAGGAAGCGGTGGTTCACCGCCCGCAGCTCGCAGCCGAGCGTGCCCCAGGCCGTTTGGCGCTCTGCCGCCGCATAGGCGGTCATGCTTCGTGTCATCGCGACGCGTCGTTCTGGCGGCTGCGCAGTATGCCATCCGCAAGGGCGCCGGCGCCCCGGCTGCTAGACTTCCCGGCCCCCGCAACACGATCCCGGTGCCCATGACGACCATCCAGCGCCCCAGCGGCCGCGCCCCCGGAGAGCTTCGCCAGGTGCGCCTGGAACGCGGCTACACCCGCCACGCCGAAGGCTCGGTACTGGTCAGCTTCGGCGACACCCGGGTGCTGTGCACCGCGAGCGTGGAAGAGCGCGTACCGGCTTTCCTGCGCGGCAAGGGCGAAGGCTGGGTGACCGCCGAATACGGCATGCTGCCGCGCGCCACCCACACCCGCAGCGACCGCGAGGCCGCCCGCGGCAAGCAGGGCGGCCGCACGCTCGAGATCCAGCGCCTGATCGGCCGCTCCCTGCGCGCCTGCGTCGACCGCGCCGGGCTCGGCGAGCGCACCATCACCCTGGACTGCGACGTCCTCCAGGCCGACGGCGGCACCCGCACCGCGGCCATCACCGGCGCCTACGTGGCCCTGGTGGACGCGGTGCGCAGCCTGGAGAAGCAGCGCAAGATCCTGCGCAACCCGCTGTACGGCGCAGTGGCCGCGGTGTCCGTGGGCCTGTACCGCGGCCTGCCGGTGCTGGATCTCGATTACGCCGAAGACAGCGACTGCGACACCGACATGAACGTGGTGATGAACGACGGCGGCGGCTTCATCGAGGTCCAGGGCACGGCCGAAGGCCACGCCTTCCGCCGCGAAGAGCTGGACGCGATGCTCGACCTTGCCCAGGCCGGCACCGCCGAGCTGTTCCGCCTGCAGCAGGAAGCGCTGGCCGGATGAAGCTGGTCCTGGCCAGCAACAACGCCGGCAAGCTGGCCGAGTTCGGGCGGCTGCTGCAAGGCAGCGGGATCGAAGTGGTGGCCCAGTCGGAGCTGGGCCTCCAGGACATCGAGGAAACGGGCCTGACCTTCGTCGAGAACGCCCTGCTCAAGGCCCGCAACGCCGCCCGCGTAACCGGCCTGCCCGCACTGGCCGACGACTCCGGCTTGTGCGTGGACGCGCTCGACGGCGCGCCCGGCCTGTACTCCTCGCGATACGCGGGCCCGGAGGGCGATGCGCAGCGCAACATCGCGAAGCTGCTGGAGGCACTCGAGTGGGTTCCCGACGACCGAAGGAGCGCCCGCTTCTGCTGCGCCCTGGTCCTCCTGCGCCACGCCGAAGATCCGCAGCCCCTGATCGCCGAAGGCCACTGGGAAGGCCGGATCCTCCACGCCCCGCGCGGCAACAACGGCTTCGGCTACGACCCGGTGTTCCTGGACCCGGAAAACAACCTCACCGCCGCCGAACTCGACCCCGCCATCAAGAACCGCATCAGCCACCGCGGCCGCGCCCTCCAGCTCCTCCGCCAGCGCCTTCCCGAACTCAACCTCTGATCCTCCTCACTTGGCTCCCCTGTTTAACATCGGGGTGACCTGACGGGCCCCGCCGCGGCCGGGAGGCCTTTTCGCTCCATGTCCCCCGGCCTGCGCCTCCGGCTCCGGCCTCCTCCTTTACTTACGCGAAAAGGCCTCCCGGCCACGACGGGGCTCGGCTTCGGATAGAGCGGTCGTGCCTGACCCTCAGGCCACCCCATAAGGCAGGGCGGGCCTGCCCTCGACAAAAGGGCGACCCGAGGCCTTCCCCACACCCTCCGGAGCGAGGGGGCGGTGCCCTCTGGCCGTAAGTAAAGGAGGAGGCCGGAGCGCAGCGGAGGCCGGGGGACATGGAGGCCAGAGGGCACCGCCGCCTCGCCCCACGCAGGTTCAGCTTCAAAGGCCGCGCACCCACCACCCCCACTACAATGATCAAATGTTGACCACCCCGCCGCTCACCCTCTACGTCCACCTCCCCTGGTGCGTAAGAAAATGCCCCTACTGCGACTTCAACTCGCACCAGGCCCGCGGCGAACTCCCCTTTGACGCCTACGTCGACGCCCTCCTCGCCGACCTCGACCACGACCTGCCCCTGGCCTGGGGCCGTCCCGTCCACGCCATCTTCTTTGGCGGCGGCACCCCCAGCCTGTTCCCCCCCGCAGCGATTGACCGCTTCCTCCAGGGCGCCTCCGCCCGCCTGCGCCTCATGCCCGGGCTCGAGGTCACCCTGGAAACCAACCCCGGCACTGCCGAACACGGCCGGTTTGCCGACTACCTGGCAGCCGGCGTCAACCGGCTCAGCTTCGGCATCCAGAGCTTCGACGACGGCTGCCTGCAGCGGCTGGGGCGGATCCACGACAGCGCCCAGGCCGAAGCGGCGGTGAAGCAGGCCCGGGACGCGGGCTTCGACAACTTCAACCTGGACCTGATGTACGCCCTGCCCGGCCAGGACCTGGCGATGGCCGAGCGCGACGTGGCGCGGGCGATTGCGCTGGATCCGGCGCACATCTCCCACTACCAGCTCACGCTCGAGCCCAACACCCTGTTCGCGGCGCGGCCTCCCTCCGGCATTCCCGATGACGACCTGGCCTGGGACATGCAGGAGCGCTGCCAGGCGCTGCTGGCCGATGGCGGCTATGCGCAGTACGAGATCTCCGCCTACGCGCGGCCGGGCCGGCAGTGCGCGCACAACCTCAACTATTGGCGCTACGGCGATTACCTGGGGATCGGGGCCGGGGCACACGGGAAGATCACCCTGGGGGCGGAGCAGGCCATCGTCCGGCGCTGGAAGCTCAAGCACCCCACGGCGTGGCTGTCTGCAGCCGGCAGCGACGCCGGGCTGGGCGGGGACGACCGGGTGGAACCGGCCCAGCGTCCGTTTGAGTACATGCTCAACGTATTGAGGTTGGAGGAAGGCTTCCGGCTGGAAGATTTCGAGGCCCGCTGCGGGCTGCCCCGGGAAGCGATCGCCGGGCCGCTGGCACAGGCCATGCGCAGGGGCTGGCTGCGCGAACGCGATGGCCGCATACTGAAGACCGCGCTTGGGGGGCGCTTCGTCAATGACGTCATGGGGTTGTTCCTGCTGGAAGAGGACGGGCCTGCGGCCGCGCGGGCCTGAAGCGGCGTGTGGGTCCACCCAGCCGCCGGCCATCAACGGGCGCGTGGCGGGAGCGGCTGCAACCGGAGCGCGGGCATGAGCGCGGCCGCTGGCGGCGGCACGCCTCCGGCAAGGCTGGCTTCGGCCCACCTGCCCGTGCGGGTGCGGGGCGTGCTGGAACGCGCCCTGACCCTGGTGTCCGTGGAACTGGACCACGGCATGCAGCGCCTGCTGGTGGAGTTCGAGCGCGAGCTGTTCCGGCTTGCCGACATGTCGCGCAATCCCGGCTCGGAGTCCGGCTACATGCAGGCGCTGCGGAATTTCCAGCTCAGCCGCGCCGACCTCATGCCGCGGTTCATGGTGCAGGTGGAAAACGAACTGGCCGGCGTGCGGGGCCAGGCGTGGCCGCAGGAACCGGTGGCCATCGATCCGGAGATGCCCAGCTTCCGCAACCTGAGCCTGGTGGAAACCTCGGTGATGGACGAAGACACGGTGCTGCGGGAGATCGCGGGCCGGCACGAGTCCCGGGGGATCCTCGCGCTGCACCTGCTGGGCCAGCGCTTTGGCGTGCTCGCCGGCAGCCCGGCCTTCGACGCGGTGCGCCTGCCGTTGGGTCCGCACGCGATGTGCCGCGCGATCCGCGCCGCGGCGATGGGTCTGGAGCTTGCGCACGATGCGCGCCTGCTGCTTTACCGGATGTTCGACCGCCAGGTGATGGCGGGCTACGAAAACGTGCTTGACCGGCTCAACCAGCTCATGGCCGACGAGGGCATCCTGCCGGCCCTGGTCTTCGTCCCGGTCCGGACGCGTCCGGCACCGGTGGACCAGGTGCCTCGCGGGGACGACAGGACGCCGTCGGGCGCCGCCACGCCGGCCCGGCAGGCCGCACCCGGGCGCGCCCCCGCGCCAGGTGATGCGCAGCGGCTGTTCACCGGCTGGCCCGGCGAAGCCGCCAACAGCGAGGACGGACTCGACGACGACGAAGCCTTCGCCATGCTCCAGCAGCTGCTGTCCGGGCGGCGCGAGCTGATCAACAAGCTGCGCCCGGGCCGCGGCGGGGGCGCCGGGCGCCAGCTGGACACGCCTGACCTGCTGGACGCGCTGCGCGGCCTGCAGCACGCAGCCCCGGCCCGTCGCGGCGACCTGCCCGCGATCAAGCGCACCATCCTCGCCCAGGCACGGCAGCAGCACGGCGAGACGTCCGCGCTCTCGCCCCGGGACAGCGACACCTTCGAACTGGTCAGCCTGCTTTACGAGCAGATTGCCAACGAAATCCGCGGCGACGCACCGGGGTCGGACCTGGTGCGCGAACTGCAGCTGCCGCTGCTGCGCCTGGCCCTGCTTGACCGGGCGTTCTTCCTGCGCGCCAACCATCCGGCGCGGCAGCTGCTCAACACGGTCGCCGAGAGCGCCGCCCGCTGGAACGACGAAGACGACCTCGACGCCGCCACCCTGGCGCCGCTGCGGCAGGCGGTGAAGGAGGTGGTGGAGCGGTTCGAGGACGACCCGGCGGTGTTTGCCGATGCCAATGCCGGCCTGCAGCGCCAGATGCAGTTGCAGGCGCGAAAGGCCCAGACGCTGGAAAGGCGCCACATTGAAGCCGCGCGCGGCAGGGAAAAGCTCGAGGCTGCCCGGCGCCGCGCGGCCGAGGTGCTCGAGGAAACCATCGGCGACCGGCGGGTGCCACATTTCTCACGCGCCCTGCTCAGCCAGGCCTGGGCGGACGTGCTCACCCTGACGCTGCTGCGCCAGGGGGAGGATTCCGACGACTGGCGCCAGCAGCTGAACGCGACCCGGGAGATCGTTGCCACCTGCGCCGGCGACGCCGCGCCCGGCGGCGAAGCGCTGGCCGAACACGTGAAGTCCTCGCTCGGCCAGGTGGGCTACCACGACGACGAAGCGGCCGTGATCGCCCAGCGGCTGGCGGCGGTGGCCGACGAAGATGACGACCCGGCATCGCGCACCGAGCTGGCAATGAAGCTCAAGACCCGCGTGCGCCTGGGCGATGACCGGGTGAAGGCGGAGAAACCCGACCTGCCGCCGCGAACTCCGGCCGAGCAGGCGCGATACGAGCAGCTGCGGGTGCTGCCTTTTGGATGCTGGATGGAATTCACCACCAACCAGCAGGGCGACGTGGTGCGCCGGCGCCTGTCCTGGTACAGCCGGATCACCGACAACGCGCTGTTCGTCAACCAGCGTGGCCAGCGCGTTGCCGAACTCAGCCTGGACCAGCTGGCGCGGATGATGGCCAGCGGCCAGGCGCGTCTGGTCACCGCCGGCCGCGGCCGCCTGGTGGACCGGGCCTGGCAGGCCACGATCAGCGCCCTGCGCAGCTTTGCCGGCCGCGGCGACCCCGGGCCCGCGATGGGGACGGGGACATGAGCCAGGAATTCCGGCGCACACGCCGGCGCAAGGTCCACGAGCCGATCCCGGTGACCGACGCCATGACCGGCCAGGTCATCGGCAAGATCGGCAACCTGTCCGAGTCGGGCATGCTGCTGCTGGCCAGCCAGCCGCTGGCCAACGACGCCCTCTACCAGTTCCGCTTCCCGCTGGAGCCGGGCGAGGGCGCGGGGGAGCCGCTGGAAATCGGCGCCCACCTGCTGTGGAGCGATGATGCCAGCGCACCCGGCCAGCACTGGATCGGATTCCGTTTCATCGGCCAGAGCGATGCCCAGCTGCGCCGGCTGCGGGCCTGGGTGAACGCGCCGGGCAGCCAGTACGCCTGAGCCGCCGGGTTGGGTCACTGCCGCCGTTGGGCGACAATGAAGCCCGATCCGAATCGGCCACCTTCATGACTTCCAGCCTCGCCACGCTCTATCCCGCACACCTGCAGACCCTGCAGGAGCGCGCCACCGTTGCCCTGGAACGCGGCGGCTTCGACCACCTGGTGGTGCCGAGCGGGACGCTCCACTACCACCTGTTCGACGACCGCGATTACCCGTACGCGGTCAACCCGCAGTTCAAGGCCTGGGCGCCGCTGACCTCCAACCCCGGCAGCTGGCTGTGCTTCACCCCCGGCCGGAAGCCGAAGCTGGTGTACCTGCAGCCGTTCGATTACTGGCACGTGGTGCCGGAAGCGCCATCGGGCTACTGGGCGGAACATTTCGACGTGGTGGTGATCCGCAAGCCGGAAGAGGCGCTGCAGCACCTGCCCGGCGATCCCGCCCGCTGCGCCATCCTCGGCGAGCCGCAGAGCGCGCTGGGCGACTGGGCGCCCAACAACCCGCAGCCGGTCATCGATTACCTGGAATACCACCGCAATATCAAGACGGCGTACGAAATCGCGATGATGCGCCTGGCCACCCGCCGCGGCGTGCGCGCCCATCTGGCCGCCGAGCGCGCCTTCCGCGCCGGGGCCAGCGAGTTCGGCATCCACCTGGCCTATTGCCAGGCCGCCGGCCAGGACACCAACGACCTGCCCTACAGCAACATCGTCGCCCTCAACGAACATGCCGCGGTGCTCCACTACACCGAGCGCGACCGCGTGCCGCCCGCCGAAGCGCGCAGCTTTTTGATCGATGCGGGCGCCAGCCACGGCGGCTACGCCTGCGACATCACCCGCACCTACGCCGCCGACACCAACGGTGAGTTCCAGTCCCTGATCAACGCCGTGGACAAGGTGCAGCAGCAGCTCAACCAGAAATTCACCGCCGGCGCCGATTTCCGCCAGGTGCACCTGGATGCCCACCTGATGCTGTCTGGCGTGCTGTGCGAATTCGGCGTACTGCGCGGCAGCGCCGAGGCGGCGGTGGAAACCGGCGTGAGCTCCGCGTTCTTCCCGCACGGGCTGGGCCACGGCATCGGGCTTCAGGTGCACGACGTGGCCGGCTTCGCCGCCAGCGATGCCGGCGGGCGCATCGAGCCGCCCGAAGGCCACCCGTTCCTGCGCTTCACCCGGGTGCTGGAGCCGGGCATGGTCATGACCAACGAGCCGGGCGTTTACTTCATCGACCTGCTGCTGGACGAGGTGCGCAAGGGAGCGCACGCCGACAGCGTGGACTGGGAGCGGGTCGAAGCATTCCGCCCCTACGGCGGCATCCGCATCGAGGACGACCTGGTGGTCACCGACGGCGAGCCCGTCAACCTCACGCGCGACGAGTTCGCCGCCGCGCAGTAGCCCGCTCAGGCCCGCTCAGGCCCGCTGAGCGGCCAAGAAGTCCTCGATTTCATCGGCGCTGCGGGCCAGGCCTTCCGTCAGCACTTCGTGGCCGTCGCGGGTGATGGCCACGTCGTCCTCGATCCGCACGCCAAGCCCGCGCCACCTGGCGTCCACGCCGCTTGCGTCGGGCGGCACGTAGAGGCCGGGTTCGATGGTGAACACCATGCCGGGCTCGATCAGCCGTGATTCGCCGTCCACCCGGTACTCGCCCACGTCATGCACGTCCAGGCCAAGCCAGTGGCCGGTCTTGTGCGGGCTGAAGGTGCGGTAGCTTTCCGCGGCCAGCACCTTGCGCAGGTCGCCCTTGAGCAGGCCCAGCCGCAGCAGGCCTTCGCCAAGGACGCGCACTGACGCCCGGTGTACGTTCTCGAATGGCACCCCGGGGCGGGCCTCCTCCAGCGCCGCCCGCTGGGCCGCGCACACCACGTCATGCAGCGCCCGCTGCTCCGGGGTGAAACGGCCGTCGGCAGGGAAGGTGCGGGTGATGTCCGCGGCGTAGCCCATGTACTCGGCGCCGGCATCGATCAACACCATGTCGCCGGCATCGATCCTGGCGCTGTTGGCGCGGTAGTGCAGCACGCAGGCGTTGGCGCCGGCCCCCACGATGCTCTCGTAGGCCGGCTCGCCGCCGTGCCGGCGGAACACGTATTCCAGCACCGCCTGCAGCTCATGCTCGTGCATGCCCGGCTCCACCGCCGCCATCGCCGCCGCGTGGGCGCGCACGCTGATCGCCGCGGCCCTGCGCATCAGCACCAGCTCCTCGCGGGTCTTGAACAGCCGCATCTCGTCCAGCAGGTGACCCAGCTCCAGGAACTCGTGCGGCGGCTGCGCGCCCATGCGCATCTGCTCGCGCACGCGGTTGAGCCAGCCGATCAGCTTGAGATCGAAGTCGGTGTCGCGCCCGAAGTGGTAGTACACCCGGGTGCGGCCTTCCAGCAGGCCCGGGAGGATCTCATCCACGTCGTCGATCGGGTACGCGTCGTCCATGCCCAGCGCGTCCACGGCGCCTTCCGGACCCAGCCGCGGCCCGTCCCAGGCCTCGCGCACCGGGTCGCGTTCGCGACAGAACAGCAGGCTTTCGCCGTGGCTGCGGCCGGGCACCAGCACCAGCACCGCGCCGGGTTCGCCGAATCCGGTGAGGTAATGGAAATCGGAATCCTGGCGGTACGGATAGTGGGTGTCGCGGCTGCGCACCCGCTCCGGCGCCGCGGGCAGCACCAGGATCGCGTCCTCGCCGGCCATGCGCATCAGCTGGCGCCGCCGCCGGGCGTGGCTGGCCAGCGGAATCCCGGCCAGCGGCCGCAGCCTGGCACCCGGATCAAGCACCGCATCCGCCATCAGCCGGACCTCAGTTCAACCTTCGCCGGTGGCGCGGTCCCAGCGCGCAGTCGCCGTGGATCAGCAGCACCGCCACCCGCAGGAACTCCTGGATCTCGGCCAGCGCGCGCTCGTCCTCCTCGTCACCGTCCTCCTGCGGGCTGGCGGCAGCGAGCCTGGCGATATCGGCCATGGCCTCACGCCCTTCCTCCGACAGCGGCGGCTCGTCGCCCGCGGCAAGTCCGAAGCCGCCCAGAAATCCGCGCGCCCACTCGAACAGCGCCCCGGTGCGCTGGTACAGCGGCGCGTCCTGGCCCGGGAGCAGCAGCTCGAATCCGAACCCCGGATCCTCGATCTGGGCCACGGTGGCCTGATGCAACTCTTCCAGCACCCCTTCCGCCTTCGCGGCCGCAGGGTCGGCAAGCACCTCCGCCAGCCATCCCGGCCCGGACGCGCCACCGCCGGCGAGCCAGCCGCTCAGGCTGCCGTGCAGTTCCGCGGCGTCCATGCCCAGGTTCCTGGCCTGGATCGCATCCTGTACATCGCTCATGGCGGGCAGCGTCGGGCTCATCTCTCGGTGCGGCACAAGTGGGGGACGCCAGTCTAGCAACGCGCCCGGGGCGGTGCGCTTGTTGAGGCCATGCCCCAGTGCCTAAACTCGTGGACGGACGCCGCTGGCGCGGCGCAGGGGAAAAACGTGCCGACAGATCCCGCAGATCCGCGACTGCTGGGCGCCGTGGCCATCGTGCTGGCGTTGCTGGTGGCGGCGATCCGCCGTCACCGCAACCGCCGCATGTTGCGCAGCCTGCGCCAGCGCGGCGAGCGCTTGAAGATGGCGCTGTGGGCCACCGGCGAGCACTACTGGGAATACGACGTCGGCAGCCGGGTGGTCCGCCTGTTGCTGGTGGAGCCCGACGCCCATGGGCTGTCGGACGTCATGCATGAGCGCGAAGTTCCGGTGGAGGAACTGATCCACCCGGAGGACATCGCCGGCGTGGAGCGCGCCATCACGGATTGCATCCAGGGCCACACCCGCAGCGTGGTGGCCGATGCGCGCGTGCTGCTCGACGAAGGCGAGCCGGTGTGGACGCGGGCCCGGGGACGGGTGGTCCGCCGGAGCCCGCAGGGGGCGGCGCTGCGCCTGGCCGGCACCGCCAGGGACGTGAGCCGCAGCCGCCAGGCCGAGCGTGAGCGCCGGATCGCCGCGCAGGTGCTGCACAGCATGGACGAGGCGGTGTCGGTGGTCGATGCGAACTTCAACTTCATTTCGGTCAACCGCGCGTTCACCCGCATCACCGGGTACACGGCCGAAGAAACGCTGGGCCGGAGTGCCGCGCTGCTCGACAGCGACCAGCACGACGCCGCCTTCTACCGCCACATGCGCGCGACGCTGCAGCGCCAGGGCCAGTGGAAGGGCGAGATGTGGCAGCGGCGCAAGGACGGGGAAGAATTCCTGTGCCGGCTGGTGTGCAGCGCAGTGGCCGGCGCCAGCCCCGGGGAAGCGCAGTACGTGACCGTCCTGAGCGACGTCACGCGCGAGAAGCGCGCCGAACAGGAGCTGCTGTACCTCGCCAACTTCGACACCCTCACCAACCTGCCCAACCGGGCGATGCTTTCCGAACGCCTCTCGCGCGCGATCGTGCGTGCGCGCCGGCATGGCGGCCGCATCGGCCTGCTGTTCCTGGACCTGGACCGGTTCAAGGACGTCAACGACTCGCTGGGCCACGCCGCCGGCGACCGCATCCTGCGCGCGGCCGCCAGGCGCCTGCAGCAGACCCTGGGCGCGGAACACACCGTGGCCCGGCTGGGCGGCGACGAGTTCACGGTGGTGCTGGAAGACCTGGAATCCGCCGCCCAGGCCGAGCGCACCGCGCGCGAGATCATCATGGCCTTCGAGGCCCCACTCGAGATCGATGGCCACCAGGAGATCGCGATCTCGCCCTCGATCGGAATCAGCCTGTATCCAGAGCACGGGCAGGTGCCCACGGAACTGATCAAGCGGGCCGACACCGCCATGTACCAGGCCAAGGCCGCCGGGCGCCGCACGTTCATGCGCTACGACGATGCCATGGATGTGGCCACGCGCACCCGCGCCACCCTCTCGGGCGCCTTGCGCAAGGTGCTCGACCGCGGCGAGCTGCGCCTGGCCTACCAGCCCAGGATGTCGCTGGCCGACTCGCGCATCACCGGGGTCGAGGCCCTGCTGCGCTGGAGCAGCGACGAGCACGGCGAGGTGGCGCCGGCCGACTTCATCCCGCTGGCCGAGGAGAGCGGGCTGATCCTGGAAATCGGTGAATGGGTGCTGCGCGAAGCCTGCCTGATGCTGGGCCGCTGGCAGCAGCATGGCCTTGATCCGTCGCTCGCGGTCTCCGTCAACGTGTCGGCCCTGCAGCTGCAGCGCGGCGACTTTCCGCAGGTGGTCCGTCAGGTGCTGCAGGACACCGGCGTGGCCCCCGGTTCGCTGGAACTGGAGCTGACCGAAAGCATGCTGATGGCCAACGCCGGACAGACCGCCGCCCGCCTGCAGGCTTTCCGCGACCTGGGCGTGCCGCTGGCGATCGACGATTTCGGCACCGGCTATTCGTCGCTGGCCTACCTCAAGCGCCTGCCGCTGAGCACGGTCAAGATCGACAAGACCTTCGTGGACGACGTCAGCACCGACCCGGACGATGCCGCCATCACCAGCACCATCATCACGATGGCCCATTCGCTGGGACTGAAGGTGATCGCCGAAGGGGTGGAGACCGATGCCCAGGTGCGCTTCCTGGCCAGCCACGGCTGCGACGAGATCCAGGGCTTCTGGCTGGCCGCGCCGATGGACGGCCACGCCTGCCTGTCGTTCATCCGCAACTGGCAGCCGCGGCCGGCCCGCGCCGCCGCCGGCGCGCCTTGACCGGGCCGGCGGGCCTGCCTATCGTGACGGCATGGACAATCGCGACCAGGTCGAACGCATCCGCGCCCTCGTGACGCGCGTCGGCCAGCTGGTCGAGCGGACCCGGCAGCTCGAGGAAGAGAACCAGAGCCTGCGCCAGCAGCATGAGCAGGTCAGCGGCGAACGGTCGCAGCTGCTGGTCAAGAACGAGCAGGCGCGCTCGCGGGTCGAGGCCATGATCGCCCGGCTCAAGTCGCTGGAGCAGCACACGTGAGCGGCAAGGCCGAGCCGGTCAGCGTCCGCATCCTGGATCGTGAATACACGGTGGGCGTGGATGCCGAAGGGCGCGACGCCCTGATGGCCGCGGCGAGGATCCTGGACGGCAAGATGCGCGAGATCCGCGGCGCCAACCGCATGGCCGCGGTCGACCGGGTGGCGGTGCTGGCCGCCCTCAACCTGGCCCACGAGCTGCAGGAACTGCGCGCGCGCGAAGCCGAAATCGAGCGCAGCCTGGATGCGCTTGAACGCAAGCTCGACTCCCTGCCGGGCTGAGCCCGGCGCCGCCCTGCATTCATCCACTGCCGCCGCCAGCGGCTATACTTCATATGCGTCCTCTGCTGTGTCCGACAGCACGCGGAATATTTGCCTTGTCCCTAATGACGACCTAAGGGGCGGCAGCGGAATCCGGGAGTGCAAGCCCGCCTCGCAGCGGAAAGCCCGATGGAGACCGCAACCACCCCACCTGAACCCTGGGTTCAAGGTCGTTTCGCGGGCATCGGCTCGAGTGGAGGACGTACCCTTTTCCCGGACGCGGTGGCACCATCGCCTGCCGCCTCCAACGCAACGCCATTGCCGATGACCGATCCGCGCAACGCGCTGCGCCAGCAACTGCGCCAGACCCGGCGCAACATCCCCCCCCAGCAACGCATCGCCGCCGCCGAATCCCTGGCAGGCCGTCTGCTCGCGCTCCCATTCCTGCCCGGGCGCGGCCACGTGGCCGGCTACTGGGCCATGGACGGTGAAATCGCGTTGCACGTGTTCCAGCTGCGCCTTCCACCGGGGCTGGTCTATTGCCTGCCCGTGCTGGACACCAGCGATGGCGAAAGCCGCCTGGGCTTTGCCCCGTGGCGGTCGGGTGATCCGCTGGTTTCCAACCGCTACGGAATTCCCGAGCCCGATGTCGAGCCGTCTTCGCTCCTCGGGCCCGAGGATATGGATCTCGTGGTGATGCCGCTGGTCGGCTTCGACCCGGCCGGCAACCGGCTGGGCATGGGGGCCGGCTGGTACGATCGCAGCTTCGCATTCCGCCGCACCCGGCCCGGCCCGCCGTGGCTGGTGGGTGCCGCCTTCTCCCGGCAGCAGGTGGCAGCGCTCGCCCGGCAGGACTGGGACGTGCCGCTGGACGCGGTCTGCACCGAGCTTGAAACCCACATCCCCGACGGGAACGAATGAACAAACCCAAGCGATACTGGCTGATGAAGTCCGAACCCGAGGACTTCTCCATCGACGACCTGGAACGGGTCGGCACCGAACCCTGGACCGGCGTGCGCAACTACCAGGCGCGCAACTTCATGCGCGACAGCATGCAGGTCGGGGACCAGGTGTTCTTCTACCACTCCAACACCAAGGTGCCGGGCATCTACGGCATCGCCCAGGTCGCCAGCACGCCGTATCCCGATCCCACCCAGTTCGACAGGAAGTCTAAGTATTACGATCCCAAGGCCACGGAAGAAGAGCCGCGGTGGATGCTGGTGGATGTCGGCTTCGTGCGCAAACTGCGCAAGCCCATCCCACTGTCCCTCATCCGCACCCGCAGCGAGCAGCTGGGGGAGGATTTCCACCTGGTCCGCAAGGGGGCAAGGCTGTCGGTGATGCCGGTGACCGCGTCTCAGTGGAAGATCCTGCTTTCACTTGAAGGAAAACCAGCGTGAGCGAAGCCAAGCGCCAGGCCGGCGAGAAGGCCATCGAGTTCGTGGAAGACGGGATGGTCGTGGGCGTGGGCACCGGTTCCACGGTGGCCTACTTCATCGATGCCCTGGCCGGACTCAGGCATCGCATCCAGGGGGCGGTCTCCAGCTCCGAACAGAGCACCGAGCGTTTGCGCGGCCACGGGATCGAGGTGCTGGACCTCAACTACACCGGGCCCATTCCCCTGTACGTGGATGGCGCGGATGAGTGCGATCCGCAGAAACGCCTGATCAAGGGTGGGGGCGCGGCCCTCACCCGCGAGAAGATCATCGCCGAAGCCGCCGAAAAGTTCGTTTGCATCATTGATGCAGCGAAGCAGGTCGAGGTCCTTGGGCGCTTTCCCCTTCCGGTTGAAGTCGTGCCAATGGCGCGGAGCCTGGTGGCCCGGGAAATCCTGGCCAACACCGG
>JAAYXJ010000106.1 GCA_012515985.1 Gammaproteobacteria bacterium | reverse complement strand
GGTCTCCAACAGCGCCATCGGCTTCGGCATGGCCGCGGCCAGCATGATGGCCACCTGGATCTGGGCTGCCTCCTTCTTCGCCAGCGCCACGTCCGGCTACCGCTACGGCATCTCCGGCCCGATCCACTACGGGCTGTGGGGCGCGCTGATGATCCTCTTCATCTACCCGTTCGGAAAGCGCTTCCGCGAGGTGGCGCCGGACGCCCACACCCTGGCCGAGATCCTGCACGCCCGCCACGGCACCTCCAGCCAGATGGTGATGGCGATCTCCAACATCGTCGGCTCATGCATCAGCCTGATGGTGAACTTCAGCGCCGCCGGCGCGCTGGTGGCGGTGCTTTCGCCGCTGTCCTTCATCCACGGCGTGCTGATCGCCGGCGCCGGCGTGCTCGCCTACACACTGTGGTCCGGCTTCCGCGCCTCGGTGATGACCGACTTCGCCCAGCTCGTGGCAATGGTCGTTGCAGCCGCCGTGCTGATCCCGATGGTGTACTTCAACGCCGGCGGCAGCTCGCTGCTGGAACAGGGGATGGTGCACCTGAGCGCGGAGCAGGCCAGCTTCTTCTCGGCCACCGCCTTCCTGGAACAGGGCGCGCCCTATCTGGTCGCCGTGCTGGCCTATGCCATCGGCAACCAGACCATCGCCCAGCGCCTGTTCGCCGTGCGCCAGGACCTGATCAAGCCCACCTTCCTCACCGCCACCGTGGGCTACGGCGCGGTGGTGATCGGCCTGGGCATGCTGGGCCTGCTGGCGCTGTTCGCCGGGGTCACCCCGCTCGACGGCGACAGCAACAACCTGATCCCGCAGATGGCCTCGGAATTCCTGCCCCCGTTTGCCATCGGCGTTTTCTTCATCCTGGTGGTGGGCTCGCTGTCTTCCACCGCCGACTCCGACCTGTCCGCGCTCTCGGCGCTGATGATGACCGACGTCTACGGCAAGAACCTGGCCCGCAAGCGGCCGGACCCGAAGGTCATGCTGCTGGTCGGGCGGGTCACCATGATCGTCGCCACGATGCTCGGCATCATCTTCGCCAGCCTGCGCCTGGACATCCTGATCGTGCTGGTGTTCGTGGGCGCGCTGTGGGGCGCCATCGTGTTCCCGGTGATCGCCAGCTTCTACTGGGACCGCGTGAACAACCGCGCCTTTTCCTGGGCCGTCGCCGTGGCGGTCGGGCTGTTCTGCCTGACGCGCTTTGAACTGATCCCGCTCACTGGCGTGATCGGCTACCTGTTCGAAGCCATCGCGCTGGTTGGCGCCGGCGTGGTCACCGGCCTGATGGCGTTCGGCTTCTTCGGTCGCCGGGTGGCCTTCGTCGTCGGCGGCGCCACCATCCTCGGCCTGTCGACGATCGTATTCGGCGGTTTGCGCGACTACATCCCGCTGATCAGCGCCCTGGTCGCCTATGGCGCCAGCGCCATCGTCTGCACTGCTCTGAGTCTGCGCAACAACGAACGCTTCGACTTCGCACTGCTCGACGAGCGCGTGCGCAACTTCCAGAAGACCGCCTTCGACAAGGACGAGGGCAAGGACAGCGGTCTCAACCCCGCCGACCCGCTCCCGGAGGCCCGCTCATGAACATCACCCTACTTTCCTTCTACATCCTCATCTGGCCCGCGCTCGCCATGGGCGTGCTGGTGCTGTTGTTCGTCGCCCTGTTCCGCGACATCCGCGCCGCGAAGAAGAAGGGCAAGGACCTGGTCTGACGGCTTCCTCAGGCGCCGGTGAAACGGCCGCTGCGCAGGAAATGGACCGCATGCGCGGCGACCTCGCGTGACAGGAGCAGGCCCATGTGGCTGGTGCGGATCACCACGTGATCCGCCAGGCCGGGCGCGCGGGTCTCCGCCACGGCCACCGTGCCATCGTGCTGCCCCTCGAGCCGGCCGAAGAATCGCCCCAGCCCATAGGGCGCGCTGCCGGCGATCATCCCGACTTCGAATCCGTCCGGCAGCGTGGCGCATCCTTCGGTGAGGATCCTGCGGCTGTGCCCAAAGTAGAGCCCCGACAGCCGGTAGCCGGCCAGTTCTCCGGCTGCCGCGCTTCCGCACAGCGGGGAGCCCAGGCAAAGCACCCGGCCGACCGGGGCACCTGGTTCCTGGCGCAGCGCATGCAGCGTGACGAGCCCGCCCATGCTGTGGCCGACGATATGCGCGGGTCCGCCAGTCCGGATTCGCCCGAGCAGGGTGCCCATGGCGGCGCGGGGGCTTTCCCGGATCGTCCGGTAGCCCAGGATCTCCGGCGCAAAGCCCTCTGCGCGCAGCCGGCGCGCCAGCGGCTGCATGGTGATGCCCGCCATCCACAGGCCGTGGAGGAGGATGACGCGGCGGATGGATTCTGGAGGGACGGGTGTGGGCATCC
>JAAYXJ010000105.1 GCA_012515985.1 Gammaproteobacteria bacterium | reverse complement strand
GTGTTGATTGCGCCGAGCGTGTCCGCCGCCCCATCGAGCGCATCCTCCACGTGCAACAGACACGTAAACGCCAGTAACCGCTGGTCGGTTTCAGTCAACCCCAGCGCGGCGGACAGGCGGGCCATGTTGCCGGCCATCACCTTGGGCAGGCGGGTGTTGCCGGCCCCGCGCTCGGCCCGGGCGTGCATGATCCTCAGCCGGCGCCTGATCGCCCCAGGGTCGTACTGTGCGTCACCTTCGTGGTCCTCCCAGGCGGGCAGCCCAAGCGCGCCGGCCAGGTCGTCGTTGCTGAGCGAGGTGCGGCGCACGAAGCTGCCGTGCCCGCCGGCGCACATCAGGATCCGCAGGATCCACAGCCGGACCAGCGGGCCCGGACGGCGGCCGGGTTCACGGGTGCGTGTTGTGTCGAACATTGCGTCTCCCCTTGTTCCTGGAAGACGAGTGTCCGGGCAGCTGCGACGAGATGTGACGCATGGCGCGGACGAGCTGATCCACTACCGCGAAGACCCCGAGCGGGGCGCGATCGCGCGAATGGGCGGGCATGTGGCGCTGATTGGCGTATTGAGCGGCGTCGACGGCCAGCTGCCGCTGGGCCTGGCGCTGGGCCGGCAGCTGCGGCTGCAGGCATTGATCGTCGGCAGCCGCCCCCAGCAGCAGGAGATGGTGCGCGCGATGGAGGCGAGCCCGCTCGACGCCGTACGCTGGCCCACGCATGCCTGGCCGCTGGATCCCGGCCATGGCAACAGCCTGCCAAGCGGCTGGTGATCGTCCGGCTGCGGCGTTTGCGCGCAGGCCTACAGGGCCGAACATCCGCTCAACGCTCGGGGCCACCCTCCGCCAGCATCTCCGCCATCCGCGCTTCCGCCTGCGCATGCAGCGCCCAGAAGTCCTCGACACTCTCGCCGCGGATGCGCCGCTCCAGCTGTGGCCGATGTAGGGGCGGTCGCCGCGGCGTGGCGTCACATGCGCTCCATCGCTAAACGACCTCGGCGGAGCCGAGCGTTTCGTGCATCCAGTCCGCGAGTCCGTACAGTGACGTGGTGGCTTACCGGCACTGATTGGCGTCGGCGGGCGCCGCCCACAGTGCGACGCGGATCACCGGCCGGCCGAGGTGCGCAGGAGAAGGAGGGACGTTGAGTGCATGACCATCCGGTAGACCTGAGCGAAGTCCGTTTTCGCAACCCGGAAGTACGCCACATTCCGCGGCGCGAGGACGAGGCTGGCACGCCGTTCTGGCGCATCGTCGGTGCGGTGTTCGTGGCCCTGTGCCTGTACGGGCTGCTGCAGACGGTGGTGACCGTTGCGCTGGTCCGCCATGCGGTGAAGGATCTGGAGCGGCAGTTCCATGCGCTGCTGTCGAGTCCGGATGCCGCCGCGGCTGCGCCTGCACCCGTTCCCGCACGCCCGACCGCGGCGCGGCCGGCTGCGGCTCGTCTGCCCGTGCATCCGGGGCCGGTGGAAGCCCGCAAGGCCGGCTTTCCCCAGGCCTGCATCGGCGGCTTCGTGTCCAACCGTGTCGAAGGCGGCTGGAGCCAGACGCGCCAGCGCTGTACCGCGGCGAGCGAGTAATCCCGCTTCGGTGTGCCGATCGCGGCAGGGCCGCCGCGCACGTCGCTCATGCGTGACCAAACGT
>JAAYXJ010000104.1 GCA_012515985.1 Gammaproteobacteria bacterium | reverse complement strand
GGCGTACAACCAGTACTTCCGCGCCACCGGTGATGGAGAGGCCTTCGCCCTGGGCGAGGAATCGACGGCCTCCGGTTCGGATGCCCTGGCCGAGGGCGACTACAGCACTGCCACCGGTTCGGCCAGCAGCGCGATGGAGACAGGCGCTTCGGCGTTCGGCAGCGGCGCATTCGCATTTGGCGAAGGCGCCACTGCCGTAGGCTTCAACGCGGTTGCGGACAACTTCGGCAGCCTGGCGGTGGGCTACATGGCCCAGGGCAGCGGCGAGTATGCCGTGGCGGTGGGTTCCGAGAGCCTGGCCGGGGGTTACCTGTCCACGGCCGCCGGTTCGGGCGCGATGGCCGGGGGCGACGGCAGCCTGGCGCTTGGCGGCCTCAGCTATGCGGAGGGCGTGGAAGCCACCGCGGTTGGCTTCTTCGCCGATGCTTCGGGCGACGTGTCCACTGCGCTTGGCGCGGAGTCGGCTGCCAGCGGCGCCCAATCCATTGCCGGCGGTTTCCTGAGCAACGCGTCAAACTTGGCCACCAGCGCCTACGGCGGGAGCAGCGACGCGTCGGGGCTGGCTGCAACCGCGCTGGGCTATGGCGCGGCTGCGGTTGCCGATTACAGCACCGCGGTGGGTGTGAACGCCGTGGCCGCTGGAGAAGCAAGCACAGCGGTGGGTGAGTACAGCGAGGCGTATGGTGCCGAAAGCGTGGTCGTGGGCGGCACCGCATACGGGCTCATTTCCGCGCGGGCGTCCGGTGACGGTTCCGCGGCATTCGGTTCCGGCGCCTGGGCGACCGGTGATGAGGCCACCGCCATTGGCTGGATGAGCTCGGCCGACGGGCTGAATTCGATCGCGGTCGGCTCGTCCTCGTGGGCCGAGGCTGACAATTCCATCGTGCTGGGTTACGGAGCTTACGCCTCGGCCGGGGACAGCGTTGCGCTGGGCGCCGGCTCGGTCGCTGACCGCGCCGGTACCGTGTCCGTGGGAGAAGCGGGCGCGGAGCGCCAGATCACCAACGTGGCCGCCGGCACCGAGGGCACCGACGCGGTGAACCTGGACCAGCTGGGCGCCGCCATTGCCGCGGTGGATGCCGAAGGCAACCGCTTCTTCGCCGCCACCGCCGGCGACGGCGAGGCCGGTGTGGGCGCATCGGCCACTGGCATCCATGCCACGGCCGGTGGCGAGCTGGCTTCTGCGGCGGGTGATCACTCCACGGCCCTGGGCAGCTCCGCGCAGGCGACCGCCGACTACAGCGTCGCGCTGGGTGCCGGCTCGGTGGCCGATCGTGACCACAGCGTGTCCGTGGGCTCGGTGGGTGCCGAGCGCCAGGTCACCAACGTGGCCGCGGGTACCGCGGACACCGATGCGGTGAACCTGGCCCAGCTCAACGTGGTGGCCGACGACGTCGCCGTCATCAACGACACCGCGGTGTTCTACGACGATGCCAGCCGCGGCGCGGTGACGTTCGCGGGCGCCGACGGCACCGTGCTGACCAACGTGGCCGCAGGTGAAGTGAGCGCCGACAGCACGGACGCCATCACCGGCGCCCAGTTGTTCGAGACCAACGAGCGGGTCGGCGTCGTCGAGGGCCGGGTGGATGACCTGGACGGGCGCATCGGCAGCGTTGAAGACGTCGCCGCCAATGCAATCGTGTATGACGACGACACCCGCGCCAGGGCCACGCTCGCCGGCGCCGACGGCACGGTGCTCACCAACCTCGCCGCAGGCCGCGTCAATTCGGCGAGCACCGATGCTGTGACCGGCGGGCAGCTGTACGGGTCGATGAACTCGGTGGCCACCGCATTCGGCGGCAATACCGTCGTTGACGCCAATGGCCGGCTGATCGGCACCGTGTTCTCGGTGCAGGGCAGCTATTACGGCAACGTGGGCGAGGCGCTGGGGGCCATCGATGCCCACATCGGCCTGCTGGACCAGAGGCTGGCCGGGGTGGAAACGCTGGTCGCGGAAGGCCAGGCCAATAACCGGCGGGTGGCGGTGGGCGGAATCAACGACGCCACGCTGACCAACGCGGACAGCGATGCCATCGCGGTCGGCTCCGGTGCCCAGGCGGGTGGCCGCAACGCCATGGCGCTCGGCGACGGCGCATACGCGCATGGAGACAACGACATCGCGATCGGCAGCAACGCGCACGTGGGCGCGGACGGCAGTACCGCGCTGGGCGCCAATGCCACCATCAGCGCCGACGCCACCAACGCGGTCGCAGTGGGCGAGGGCAGCTCGGTCAGCGCCGCGTCGGGCACGGCCCTGGGCCAGGGTGCCTCGGTGACGGCCCAGGATGCGGTCGCGCTCGGCCAGGGATCGGTGGCCGACCGGGCCAACACGGTATCCGTGGGCAGCGCTGGCAACGAGCGCCAGATCGCCAACGTTGCCGCAGGCACCGCTGACACCGACGCCGCCAACGTCGGCCAGGTCAACACCGTGGCCGCGCAGACGCTGTCGTCCGCCAATGCGTACACCGACCAGCAGTTCGCGGTGTGGAACGACAACTTCGAAGCCTTCCGCGGGGACGTCGAGCGCAGGTTCCATGACGTCGACCGCCGCCTGGACCGCCAGGGGGCGATGGGCGCGGCAATGCTGAACATGGCGACCAGCGCCGCCGGCATCCGCACCCAGAACCGGGTCGGCGTCGGCGTCGGGTTCCAGGGCGGCGAGAGCGCACTGTCGATCGGATACCAGCGCGCGCTCAGCGAGCGGGCAACGATCACCTTCGGCGGTGCCTTCAGCGGCGACGAGAAATCGGTCGGTGTCGGCGCGGGCTTTGGATGGTGAGGCAAACGCGCAGGCCTGCGTCCGGCGACACGGGGACGCCGGGCGCAGCCTGCGGTTCGGACGAGGCAAGACCCTTATGTGGTATTCCCAAGGAGAGAGAGTCGATGAAACGCAAGTCCCTGTTGTGTGTTGCCGTGGCCGCGGCAATCGGAATGTCCGCCGCGCATGCCGCCGGCCCGGAGATCGGCCAGTCGCGGATCCAGCAGCCCGCCGCCACGCATGTCGGCGACGGCGTGATCGTCAAGTACCGCAGCGATGCCCCTGAAGCGACCAGCAGCGCGGCCAAGGCCCGGGTGCTGGAGTCCGCGGCGGCCCGGGCGGGAGCCGCCCGGCTGGCACGCAGGGGCGCCGGCATCTCCGCCTCGCTCGAGCGCCGGATGGGGACGGGCGCCGACCTGATGCGCCTGAGCCAGAAGCTCGACCAGGCCTCGCTTGAGCGCCTCGTCCGCGAGCTGGAGGCGGATCCGGCGGTCGAGTACGCCGTGGTCAACGACCGGGACTACGCGCTGCGCCCGCTCGAGCGGCGCCAGGCCCAGGCCGCGATGACCCCTGATGACCCGTTCTTTTCCCAGTACCAGTGGAACTTCCGTACCGACAACCCGGGCGGCATCAACGCAGAAGCCGCGTGGGACACATCCACCGGCGAGGGGGTGGTGGTGGCGGTGCTCGACACCGGCGTCCTGCCCGATCACCCCGACATGAACTCCGGCCAGCTGCTTGAAGGCTATGACTTCATGACCGATCCGTGGATGTCGCGCAGGCCGACCGCCGACCGCGTGCCCGGCGCGCTGGACTACGGCGACTGGAACCCGGTGGCCAACGAGTGCTATTCGGGGTCCCCGGTCCAGGAAAGTTCCTGGCACGGTACCCACGTGGCCGGCACGGTGGCGGAAACCACCAACAACGCGCTCGGTGCCGCCGGCCTTGCCCACGGTGCAAAGGTGCTGCCGGTGCGCGTGCTCGGTCGCTGCGGCGGCCTGCTGTCGGATATCGCGGATGCGATCGTCTGGGCCTCCGGCGGCGACGTCCCCGGTGTTCCGGCGAATGAGAATCCAGCGGAAGTCATCAACCTGAGCCTTGGCGGCGCATCTGCATGCAACGCGGTCTACCAGGAGGCCATCGATATCGCCGTGGCCAACGGCAGCACCGTGGTGGTGGCGGCCGGAAACAGCAACGCCAACGCGGCCAACTCGCGGCCGGCCAGCTGCAACAACGTGATCGCCGTGGGCGCCACGCGCATCACCGGTGGCAAGGCGTCCTACTCCAACTGGGGCGATGTGATCGACCTGTCCGCCCCGGGTGGCGGTGGCAGCGCCGACCCGGGCAATGGCGGCTGGGACGGCTTCATCCTGCAGGCCGCGTCCAATGCGCCGACCACGGCGGACACCGGCAACTACACGTACATGGGCTACATCGGAACCTCGATGGCCGCGCCCCACGTGGCGGCCGTGACCGCCCTGGTGCAAAGCGCGCTGGTTGCGGCGGAGCGCGATCCGCTGACGCCGGCCGAAATGGAGACGCTGCTCAAGGACACGGCGCGGGCGTTCCCGGTGTCGATCCCGGCGAGCACCCCGATGGGCGCGGGCATCGTCGATCCGGAGAAGGCCCTCGAGGTGGCGCTGGCCGAGCCGTGCGACCCCGAGGTCGAGGAATGCACGCCGCCGGCGACCATGCTTGCGAACAAGGTGCCGGTCCGTGGCCTGTCCGGAGGCGCCGGCAGTGAGGTCCTGTATGCGATCGAGGTCCCCGCCGGCGTCAGCGGTCCGCTGAGCATCACCACCAGCGGCGGCAGCGGCGACGTTTCCATGTTCGTGAGCCTTGACGAGGAGCCGTTCGCGGATGCCGCCGATTGGCGCTCCACCCGCCCTGGCAACAACGAGGTGGTGCGGGTGAACAACCCGGCAGCGGGCACGTATTACATCAAGCTGTCGGGCGTGCGCGCCTACAGCAACGTGACCCTGCAGGCGCGGTTCGAGGAGCCGGAGACGGGCGGCCCCGGTGGCAACGAGCTTGAAAACGGGGTGCCAGTCACCGGGATTGCCGGCGATGCCCAGAGCGAACAGTTCTGGACCATCAACGTCCCCGCGGGCACCGCGTCGCTGAACGTGCAGATGGCGGGCGGCACCGGTGATGCGGACCTGTACGTGCGCTACGGCGCGCAGCCGACCACCACCGACTACGCCTGCCGTCCGTACCAGTTCGGCAACGACGAGACGTGCACGATCTCCAACCCCACGGCGGGGACGTGGCACATCATGATCCGCGGCTTCTCTGCCTTCAGCGGCGTGAGCCTGACCGGCAGCTACTGACCGCCGGCGGCCGTCCCGGCTCCGGCCGGGGCGGCGTGGTCATCCTTGAGCCCCGGCCCGGCCGGGGCTCTTTTGGTTGCGGCCGGACCGGCGCCCGCCGCGGCGCCATCGTTGTACATTGCGCCTGAGGACATGTGGATGCCCCACCGTGAACCCAGAGCCTGACACCGCCATCCTGGCGGACGGAACGGACAGCCAGGAAGCGCCAGCGGCCGAAGAGCGCGTGGTCGCCGCACTGCTGGAGAAGGGCCGGCTGAAGGAGCCGGACCTGGCGCGCGCGCGGCGCCTGCACGGCGAGACCGGCGGCAGCCTGCTCGGTCTCCTGGGCCGCCTGGGGCTGGTCTCCGAGCGGGACCACGCGGAAACCTGCGCGGATGTCCTCGGCCTGCGCCTGTTGGCAGCAAGGCAGGTGCCCGACGATCCGCCGGAGCTGGTCGACGGCGCGCAGCCCCTGTCGGCGCGCTTCCTGCGCCAGTTCCATCTGTGTCCGCTGGGAGAGGCGCAGGGCCGGATCCTGGTGTGGATGGCCGATCCGTTCGACAGTTACGCGCGCGATGCGGTGAAGCTGGCCACCGGCCTGGAGGTGCAGCCGCTGGTGGGCCTGCGCTCGGAGATCGACGACCTCATCGAGCGCTGGCACGGCCAGGGCCGCAGCGCCATGGGCGCGATCGTCGAGTCGGTGGACGGCGACGGCGGCGACATGGACGACGTCGAGCACCTGCGTGACCTGGCCAGCGAGGCGCCGGTGATCCGGCTGGTGAACCTGGTGATCCAGCGCGCGGTGGAGCTGCGCGCATCCGACGTCCACATCGAGCCGTTCGAAAACCGGCTCAAGGTGCGCTACCGCATCGACGGCGTGCTCAACGAGGGCGAGAGCCCGCCGGCCAACCTCACCGCGGCGGTGATCAGCCGGATCAAGATCATGGCCAGGCTCAACATCGCCGAGCGCCGGCTGCCGCAGGACGGCCGGATCATGCTGCGGGTGCAGGGCAAGGAGCTGGACCTGCGCGTGAGCACGGTGCCCACCGCGCACGGCGAAAGCGTGGTGATGCGCCTGCTGGACCGCGAGACGGTCGTGTTCGATTTCGAGCGGCTGGGTTTCACCGGGCAGTTCCTGCCGCAGTTCCAGAAGGTCCTGGAGCAGCCGCATGGCATCCTGCTGGTGACCGGCCCCACCGGTTCGGGAAAGACCACCACGCTCTATACCGCGCTGTCCAGGCTCAACACACCCGACGTCAAGATCATCACCGTCGAGGATCCGGTGGAATACCAGATCGAGGGCATCAACCAGATCCAGGCCAAGCCGCAGATCGGGCTGGATTTTGCCAATGCGCTGCGCTCGATCGTGCGCCAGGACCCGGACATCATCATGATCGGCGAGATGCGCGACCTGGAAACCGCGCGCATCGCCATCCAGTCGGCGCTCACCGGGCACCTGGTGCTCAGCACCCTGCATACCAACAACGCCGCCGGCGGCATCACCCGGCTGCTGGACATGGGCGTGGAGGATTACCTGCTCACCTCCACCATCAACGGCATCCTCGCCCAGCGCCTGGTGCGCCGCCTTGAGCCGGCGCACGCGGAGCGCTATCGCGCGTCAGCGGAGGAAATCGAGAAGTTCGATCTGCGCCGCTTCCAGCCCGAGGGAGAGATACACCTGTATCGCCCGCGGCCCTCGGAGATGTCGCCCACCGGCTACCTCGGGCGCACCACCATCATGGAATTCCTGGTGATGAACGACGACCTGCGCCGCGCCATCATGCGCCACGCAGGGATCGGCGAGCTCGAGCAGCTGGCGCGCCAGCACGGCATGCGCACGATGTACGAGGACGGCATCGCCAAGGCGCTTGCCGGGGTGACGACGATCGAGGAAGTGCTGCGGGTGACAGAAGATGCGTGAGGCCTGAGCCGTTCCCATGGCCCTGTTCCGCTACAAGGCGCTCGATGCGCGTGGAGAACCGCTGGACGGCGAGATGGAGGCCGCCAGCGAAGCCGAGGTGGTGCTGCGCCTGCAGGAGCAGGGGCACCTGCCGGTGGAGGCGCGCCCGGCGACGGAAGGCGGCGGCGCGCGCAACTGGCGAACCCTGCTCAAGCCCAAGCCGTTCGCCGGCCAGCGACTGGTGCAGTTCACCCAGCAGCTGGCAACCCTGCTCAAGGCCGGCCAGCCGCTGGACCGCGCACTGACCATCCTGCTCGACCTGCCCGAGGACGAGGCCGCCAGGCGCACCATCACCGACATTCGCGAAGCGGTGCGCGGTGGTAGCCCGCTGTCGCAGGCGCTCGAGCGCCAGCACGGCACGTTCTCGCGCCTGTACGTGAACATGGTCCGCGCCGGTGAGGCGGGGGGCACGCTGCAGGAGACGCTGCAGCGGCTGGCCGAATACCTCGAGCGCAGCCGGGCGCTGCGCGGCAAGGTCATCAACGCGCTCATCTATCCCGCCATCCTGGTGGTGATGGTGGGGCTGTCGCTGCTGTTCCTGCTGGGTTACGTGGTGCCGCAGTTCGCCGGCATGTACGAGAGCCTGGACGCCACACTGCCGTTCTTTACCCGTCTGGTGCTGGGCGTGGGCGAGCTGGTGCGCGACTGGTGGCTGCTGCTTCTGGCGGTGCCGCTGCTGGCGCTGCTGTGGTTCGACCGGCGGCTGCGCGATCCGCAGTTCCGGGCCGGCTTCGATGAATGGATCCTGGGCACCAGGTTGGCTGGTTCGCTGGTGGCGCGGCTGGAAACCGCGCGCCTGGCGCGCACCCTGGGGACGCTGCTGCGCAACGGCGTGCCGCTGCTGTCGGCGCTGGCCATCAGCCGCAACGTGCTCGCCAACCGGGCGCTGGCGGCGGACGTGGATGCGGCGGCCGAGGAAGTGAAGGGCGGCGCCGGGCTGGCGCCGGCGCTTGGGCGCGGCGGTCGCTTCCCGCGGCTGGCGCTGCAGATGATCCAGGTGGGCGAGGAATCCGGCGCGCTGGACGCCATGCTGTTGCGAACCGCCGATACCTTCGAACAGCAGACCGCACAGGCCATGGACCGCATGCTGGCCGCGTTGGTGCCCGCGGTTACCCTGATCCTCGCCGCCGTGGTGATGGTGGTCATCCTGGCGGTGCTGGTCCCGATCTACGATCTCACCAATGTCATAGGTTGATGCATGAACAGAACCCGCAGTTACCGGCGCCTGCCCTCGAGGCAGCGCGGCTTCAGTCTCATCGAGATCATCGTGGTGGTGGTGCTGATCGGCGGTATCGTCGCCTTCGCCGCCAGCCGCATCCTGGGCGGCGGCGACCGTGCCCGGGTCAACCTGGCCCAGGCCCAGGTGCAGACCCTGGCCGGCAAGGTCGAGAACTACGAGATGGACACCGGCACGCTCCCCGAGCGTCTTTCCGACCTGGTGGTGCAGCCGTCGGGGGTCAGCGGCTGGCTGGGTCCTTATGCGACGGAGGGCGAGCTGATCGATCCGTGGAATACACCGTTTGAATTCCGCGTGCCGGGCGACGGCCGCCGCTTCGACATCGTCAGCTACGGCGCCGACCGGCAGCCGGGAGGCGAGAGCGTGAATGCGGACATCGGGATCCAGCAGTAGGCGCAGCCGCGCCGGGCGCGGCTTTTCCCTCATCGAGGTGCTGGTGGTGGTGGGGCTCATTGCCATCGCCGGCGTGCTCTCGGCCGGGATCCTGGGCGGCGGAATGGAGCGCATGCAGATCCGTTCGGCGGCGAAGGAAATCGCGGCGAACCTGCGTTTCACCCGCGCCCACGCGCTGGCCACCGGGACGCCGCAGCAGTTCCGGCTCGATCCGGCCGCGCACACGTGGCAGGCACCGCGCGATCGGAGCGGCACGATCCCCGAACGGCTCGCGGTCGAGTTCACCGGTGCGCGGGAGATGCAGCAGCGCGAGGACGAAGGCGTCATCGTGTTCTTCGATGACGGCGCATCATCCGGCGGCCGGGTCCGGCTGGAGGCGGGGGATGCGCGCTGGGACATCGACGTGGCCTGGCTGACCGGCGAAGTGCGGATCCACCGGGGTGGGCGATGAGGACACGCCGGCGGAGCGTGGGCCACGCGCGGGGCTACACGCTGATCGAAGTGCTGGTGGCGTTCGCCGTGCTTGCGCTGGCGCTCACGGTGCTGCTGGGCACGCTGTCGGGGGCAACGCGCCAGGTCCGCTGGTCGGACGATTCCGGCCGCGCCGCGCTGCACGCACAGTCCCTGCTCGCGCAGGCGGGCGTGGGCGAGGTGCTGGAAGCGGGGCGTCGCGGGGGCGAGCTGGATGCGGGCCGCTATCGCTGGCAGCTGGAAGTCGAGCCCTGGGCGGACCCGCAGCTGGCGGCTTCGCCGCTGTCCGACCCGGCCGGCGTGCAGATGATGGCGCTGCGACTGACGCTGGAGTGGGGCGACGGCGGCCCGCGCGAGCGCCTGCAGGTGGAATCACTGCGGCTGGTGCAACCGGAGTGGGGGCGGTGAGCGTGGGCCCGGGGACGACGGCCCGCGGATTCACCCTGATCGAAGTGTTGGTGGCCACGGCGCTGCTGGCTGCCGGGCTGGCGTTGGGATTCGCCACCCTGCGCGCGGCCACCGCCACCGTCGAGCGCGGGGAGGAGATCGCGCGGCAGAGCGAGCGCATCCGCGCGGTGGAAGGCTTCCTGCGCCGCCGGCTGGCATCTGCACATCCGTTCGCGTTCGAGACCGATGAGCGCACGGGGGACCCGCTGCGCTTCACCGGCGGTTCCGACCGCCTGCGCTTCGTCAGCGACATGCCGCCCTACCTTGGATACGGAGGACCGGCGCTGCATGACGTGGCGGTGGTCCGCGACCGCGATGGAGTGAAGCTGGAGGTCTCGTTTGCCACCGTGCTCGCGGGGCGGACCTGGCGCGACGACCCGCCGCGTCCACCCGAAACGCTGGCCACGGACCTGCGCAGCGTGAGCCTGAGCTACCGGGGCCTGGACCGGGAAGGCGAGCTCACCGCCTGGCTCCGCGAATGGCCGGACCCGACGCAATTGCCGGTGCAGGTGCGCATTGAGGTCGAGGACGAGCGGGAGGGTCCCTGGCCACCGCTGGTGGTGTCGCTGCTGCAGGGCCAGGGGCGGCTGGAGGGGGTGTTCGGGGAGCGGGAGCCGTGAGGGCGGCGCGAGACAGGTGCCGCCAGCGCGGTGCGGCGCTGCTGCTGGTGCTGTGGCTGATCGTGCTCCTCACTGCGCTGGTCGGGGCGTTCGCCCTGTCGGCGCGGATCGAACACATCCAGGCCCGGGTGCTGTCGCACGGGGTGGTTGGCGAGCAGGCCGCCCGCGCCGGACTGGAATACGCCCTCATGCGCCTTGGTGATGCTGATCCACAGACCCGCTGGATTGCCGACGGGCGGGTTTACCAATGGGATTTCAACGGCGTCCCCGTACACCTGCGCGTGGTCGATGAAACCGGGAAGATCGACCTCAACGTCGCCGGCCGCGAGCTGCTGGCTGGCCTGATGGAAGTGCTGGGCACGGACCCGCCGGAGGCCGGGCGCCTGGCGGACGCGATCATCGACTGGCGCGATCCCGACGACCTGGGCCAGGTGGCCGGCGCGGCGGAGGATCGTCAGTACGCGGCCGCAGGCCTTCCGTACGCGGCGAAGAACGCCCCGTTCGAAGCAGTCTCGGAACTGCAGCTCGTGCTGGGCATGCCGCCAGGCCTCGCGGCACGGATGGCGCCGCACGTGACGGTGCATACCGGGCGGGCGCTGCCCGATTCCAGCTACGCCAGCAGCATCGTGCTGCAGGCGGCCGGGATCGACCCGGGTCCGGTGATCGCCGCCCGCCAGGTTGAAGGGGCCGGCCCGGACATCGCCATGGCGGGCGCGGCGGGCACGGGAACCTACAGCATTGAAAGCCGAGCGCGCCTGCCCGACGGCCGCGAGTCGGTGCTGCGCGCGGTGCTGCGCGCCGGCGGCACGCTGCCCGGCGCGGCCTATACCACGCTGCGCTGGCAGGAAGGCGCAGCGGCCGGCGGGGACGGTTGAAGCCTGTCCAGGCCGGCTCGCGCGACAGTGCAGCGCGCGGCCCGCGGGACCGCGGGCCGGCCCGGGTATCATCGGGGATGGCTCATGAGGGGAAGGAAACGTGGAAGCCACGGAAGTCACGGAAGAGATCTGCGCCTCGGCAGAGGAACTGGCGCCCCGGTTGTATCCGGACCTGCGCCGCGCCGCCCGCGGTATCCGCCGCCAACTGCCACGCAGCGGCACCCTGCAGACGACGGCGCTCATCCACGAGGCCTATCTGAAGGTCATGCGCGGCGGGCCGTGGGCGAGCCAGCGGCATTTCCTGGCCGCGGCGGCAGTGGCGATGCGGCACGTGCTGATCGACCAGGCGCGCTCGCGCTCGCGGCTGCGGCGCGGCGAGGGAGTGGTGCCGATGTCCCTGGAGGACGCGCTTGACGCGCTGGAGGACCACTCGCTGTGGTCGGCCGGGGACGGTGAGGTGGAGCTCGCCATTGGCGAGGCGCTGGACGAGCTCGCGAAGATCGAACCCCGTCTGGCACGCGTGGTGGAATGCCGGTACTTCGCCGGCTACACCGAGGCCGAGACGGCCGACATCCTCGGCGTCGCCGACCGTACGGTCCGGCGCGACTGGGTCAAGGCGCGCGCCTGGCTCCAGCACCGCCTCGCCGACTACTCGGCTGCCGCGGGTTGAGCCTGCGCAGCCACCTGCGCCACCCCTTCCCGGCCGTTCCAGCGCGCCTCGAGCGCGTTCAACTGCTCCAGCTGCGCGGCGCCCGCCGCGCCCAGGGCCTCCAGCCCGTCGCGGGCGCGTGCCAGGGCCGCGCGCGCGGCGTCGCGCCTGCCTGCGGCATGGTCCACGCGGGCATGGACAAGGTCCAGCATCGCCGCGAAGATGTGGGCGCTGCCGTAGGCGTCGTGGATCAACGGGGCAATCCGCTCCAGGCCTTCGTAGGCTTCCTGCGTGCGGCCCGCACCCGCCAGCGACTCGGCAAGCCCAAGGGTCGCCGCCACCGCGATCGGCCCGGTTTCGCCGCCAGCGTGCTCCTGGCCCATACCGATCGCCGACTGCAGCAGGGGGATGGCGTCCTCGTGCCGTCCCAGCTGGCTGAGGGTCTTGCCGAGGTTGTTCATCAGCGCGGCCTTGGCTGCCGAAGGCCCGTACAGTTCCCGGCGCAGGGCCAGCGCCTGCTCCATCAGGTCCACGGCCGCTTCCGGGCGACCGAGGCGGGCTTCGGCCGCGGCCCAGTTGTTGAGGGTGTTGAGCGCATCCGGACTCTGGTGCATCCCCAGGTGCCGCCAGAGCTGATGGGCGCGCCGGTATTGCGAGGTGGCCTGCTGCAGCTGCCCGACCTGGAAATGGGCAATCCCGAGGTTGTTCAGCAGCACCGCGGTGTTGTGGTCCTGTCCGCCTGACAGCTCCATCCGCAGGGGCAGGGCCTCCTGCAGCGTGCGCAGGGCCTGCCCGGGGTTGCCGGCGGCGCGTTCGAGCTGCGATTGCAGCAGCCGGCTGTCGAGCAGTTCCGACGCGTAGCGCTGGGGCGAGGCCGTCCAGAACGCCTGGGCCTGCGCCAGCAGTTCGCTGGCCACGTCCTGCTGGCCCTGGCGGAAGCTGATCTGGGCCAGGTCGTGGAGGGCCAGGGCCCGCACCGGTGGCGCGATGTCGTCGCCCCGCGCCACCACGTGCTCGAGCAGCGGCCGCGCCCCGGTGTAGTCGTTGAGCTGCAGGAAAAGCCCGGCCAGCTCGAGCGAAATGTCGGCATGTGCCTGCGGGTCGGCATGGAAGCGCTCGCCAAGCTGTTCCGCGGCGCGCGCCAGCACATCGCGCGCACTGACCTCGGAGTTGCCCTGCAGCTCGCCGGCGGCGCGGAACATCAGCGCCATGTACTGGCGGACCGCGGCGTTGCGGGCGACCTCGCGCCGGGCCAGGTCGCGCTC
>JAAYXJ010000103.1 GCA_012515985.1 Gammaproteobacteria bacterium | reverse complement strand
TGGACCTGCGCGGGGCGATCAAGAACGGCGTGCGCCAGTACCTGCCCGCCGCCGATGCCTGAGCGCGCCGCGGCGCAAACCCCTTCGCAGGCCTACGCCGCCGGCGTGGCAGCGGGCGGGTGGCAGGACGATCCGGCCCAGCGCGCGGTGCTGGAAGAACTCGACCGGATCCACCGCGAAGCCCTGCGCAGGCCGCAGCGGCCCAGCCTGCTGCAGCGCCTTCGCGGCACCGGCCAGCCGGCGCCGGTCGCCGGCCTGTACCTGTGGGGCGGCGTGGGCCGCGGCAAGACCTTCCTGGTGGACCTGTTCCACGCCGCGCTGCCCCTGCGCGAGCTGCGCGGCGCCGACCTGGCGGCGGGCGCGCCGGGCGCCGGCGACGGCAAGTACCGCACCCACTTCCACCGCTTCATGCGCCAGGTGCACGCGCAGCTGCGCGCGCATGGCGGCGAACGCGACCGGCTGGCGCTGATCGTGCGGGGCTGGCGCAGGGCCGGCCTTCGGGTACTGGTGCTGGACGAATTCTTCGTCGGCGACATCGGCGATGCGATGATCCTGGCCCGGCTGCTCGAGTGCATGTTCAACGAGGGCATCGTGCTGGTGACCACGTCCAACGTCGACCCGCCCGACCTCTACCGTGACGGCCTGCAGCGCGCGCGCTTCCTGCCGGCAATTGACCTGATCCAGCGCCACTGCAAGGTGTGGTACATCGAGAGCCAGACCGACTACCGGCTGCGAGCGCTGACCCGCTCACCGGTGTACCGCGCGCCGCTGGACGAGGGCTCGGACGCATGGCTGGAGCAGAGATGGCACGCGCTGGGGGGCGATGACGGCCACCGCGAGGCGGGGATCGAACTGGAAGGGCGGCGGATCGCCGTGCGCGCCCGCAGCCCGGGCATGGCCTGGTTCGACTTCGAGGCCCTGTGCGAAGGCCCCCGCGGGGCCGGCGACTACATCGAGATCGCGCGCGAGTTCCACACCCTGCTGCTGGGTGGCATCCCGGTGCTCAACCACCGCCGCGACGATGCCGCGCGCCGGCTGGTGACGCTCATCGACGAGCTCTACGATCGCAACGTCAACCTGGTGTGCACCGCGGACGCGGAGCCGCCGGGCCTGTACACCGGCGAGCGGCTGGTGGGTGCGTTCGAGCGCACGGCATCGCGCCTGATCGAGATGCGCAGCGCGGAATACCTGGCCAGCGAACACCGGCCCTGAGCCGGGCCTCGTGGAACGCGCCTACAGTGTTCCACAACATTTTGCGTTGACAAATCTTCGGCCCACGATATGTTGTGCCTGTCGGTTCTGGCGGGCGCTACCCGCCGGATGAAAAGGGAAGCCGGTGAAGCCCCATGGGCCATTCCGGCGCTGCCCCGCAGCGGTAATTGGGAACGACCCCGCCACACAGCACTGGAGCCGCCACGGCACCGGGAAGCGGCGGGCAAGGTGGAGGCCAGGCGCCTCCGTGCCCATGAGCCCGAAGACCTGCCGACAGCCGCGCGCAAGCACGCCGCGCGGTGCCGGCCGCGGAATCTCCGGGGGGAGATGGCTGGCGAAGCATGCGCGCGGCCGCTCCCGTCCAAGGGGCGCCGTCGCCGCCGCTGCGACGCCGCTTCCCCACCCTGCAATGACCCGGCCCAGCCGCCTGTCGAGGGACAGCGGCCGTGCGCTCGACCTGCAGGAGCAGACATGGATACGCTTGATGGCCCCGTCGCCGCCCCCGCCCCGGCGTCCCCCACCCACGGGGACGACGCCGGCCCCACCACCTGGATCACCAAGGAAGCCGGCAACCGGCGCACCCCCTACGAACGCGCGCGCCTGGAGCGTGCCATCGACCGGGTCCATGCGGAGTTCCCGCAGCTGGACATCGATGGATACAAGGCGAGTGTGTTCGACTTCGTCGAGCGCAAGCACGCCGTCAACGCCGACGACCTGGTCGATCACCTGATCCGCGAGGCCGAGGCGCGGGTCGATGTCACCGCCCCGGAGTGGGAGATGTTCGCGGCCCGGGTCTACCTGCGCCGGCTGTACAAGCGCGCCAGCCGCAACCGCTTCTACGACGTGGGGGAAAAATATGGCTCCTACGTCGGCCTGCAGGAGAGCCTGGCCGATCGCAATATCTACTCCAACGACATCCTGCGTGCCTACTCGAAGGAGGAGCTGGAGGAAGCCGGCCGGCTGATCGAACCGGACCGCGACCTGCTGTTCAACTACAACGGACTGTACCTGCTGGCCACCCGCTACCTGGCCACCGACACCGCCCGCAATGTCTACGAGCTGCCGCAGGAGCGCTGGCTGACGATCGCCCTGTACCTGATGCAGGACGAGCAGCCGCGCGCGCGCCGCATGCAGCTGGTGGGCGAGGCCTACTGGGCGCTCTCGAACCTGTACATGACCGTGGCCACGCCCACCCTGCAGAACGCCGGCAAGGTGGGCGGCCAGCTGTCGTCGTGCTTCATCGACACCGTGGACGATTCATTGCAGGGCATCTACGACTCCAACACCGACATCGCCCGGGTCTCCAAGGGCGGCGGCGGCGTGGGCGCCTACATGGGTTACGTGCGCGCGGCCGGCTCGGCCATCCGCGGCGTGCCCAACTCGTCGGGCGGCGTGGTGCCGTGGATCAAGCAGCTCAACAACACCGCCGTGTCAGTGGATCAGCTGGGCCAGCGCAAGGGCGCGGTGGCGGTGTACCTGGACGTCTGGCACCGCGACATCGAGGCCTTCCTGGACCTGCGGCTCAACAACGGCGACCAGCGCCTGCGCGCGCACGACGTGTTCACTGCCGTCTGCATCCCGGACCTGTTCATGGAGGCGGTGGAGCGGCGCGGCGACTGGTACCTGTTCGACCCGCACGAGGTGCACCGGGTCAAGGGCTGGTACCTGCAGGATTTCTTTGACGAGAAGAAGGGCGACCCGGACGGCAGCTTCCGCAGGCGCTATGAGGAAGTGGTGGCCGACGAGCGCATCTCGCGCAAGACCGTCAAGGCCATCGACATCTTCAAGCGGCTGATGGTCAGCCAGCTGGAAACCGGCAACCCGTTCATGTTCTACCGCGACGAGGTCAACCGGAAGAACCCGAACAAGCACGCGGGCATGGTGTATTCGTCCAACCTGTGCACCGAGATCCTGCAGAACATGAGCCCCACCCGGCTGATGCAGGAGATCATTTCCGGCAACCAGATCGTGACCACGAAGCAGGCCGGCGACTTCGTGGTCTGCAACCTGTC
>JAAYXJ010000018.1 GCA_012515985.1 Gammaproteobacteria bacterium | reverse complement strand
TCCTGGCCACCATCTGGGCGGGCGCGCGGCTGCGGCGTCGGCGCGCGGAGGCTTCCGGCGCTGCTGCAGGAACCGACGGCCCGCCGGTTCCGGTGGATTCGGGCGCGGCCCCCGTGGAGCAGTCGCCGCTCGCCATTCTGGCAGCCTCCGCCCATCTGCCCTGCGGGTCAGGGACCGCGGCGCTGGCCCGGGAGCTGGCCAGCCTGCCCCGTCCCGGCCTGCATCCCGGGCTCCGCGATCCTGACGGCCTGCCGGTGCTCGCCGCCTTCGCCCCGGAACTGGATACGTCCGCCGTGGCGGCCTGGCTGGGTGTGGTGGACAACATGCGCCCGGCGCCGGAGCAACTGCGCGCCGTGGCGCTGCTCGAGCCGGTGGCGGAGGAACTGTTTGAAGCCGCCGCCCGCCTTCTGCCGCCGGTGCCCGAGGCGGAAGAGCGGGTGGTGGCCGGCCTGCGCCGGCGCGTGGACACCGCCACGGGCGAGCATGGCCGGGTTCATGTGGTGGCCCTGGTGCCGCAGGATTTCCCCCCGGCCCTGCGGCAGGCTTGCGCCGCGTGGCTGCGCGGGCTGGCCGCCGATTGCGGCGTGGACCCCGGCCGCAGCAGCCTGGAGGTGCTGGCCGAGAGCGACGCCGATGCCACCTGGCGGCGGATCGGCCGGCTGCTGGATGGCGGTCACGACGACAGCACGCAATGGCAGCTCCTGCTCGCTGCGGGCTCGGCGATTGGCGAGCGCGGCGTGCATGCGCTGGCGTCCGCCGCGCAGGCCGAGCGGGTCATACCGGGGGAGGGCGCGGCCGGCGTGCTGCTGGGGCCGCACGCTGCATTCCGGCCAATGGCGGATGGCAAATACTCCGAGATCGCCGCCCTGCGCTCCGTGGACGTCCCGGCGGAGACTCCCGCCCGGCGCGCCGCGCGCGATACCGCCGGGCTGCTCGCGGACGTCATGCAAGGCAGTGGCGTCCTGCGCGACGACGTCGCCATGGTCGTCAGCGATGCTGACCAGCGTCCCAGCTGCTCGGTGGAGGCAGCGGTTGCGGCGTCTGCGGCGTGCCCGGAACTGGATCCGGTGGCAGGCATTGCCCCACTGGGCGTTGCCACCGGTCACCTGGGCCACGTTGCCCCCCTGGCGCTGCTGGCCCTGGCATCGGCGCGGGTCGACGCGGACGGCGCGCCCGTGCTGGCGCTGTCCGTCACATCCAGCTCCGCCCGCACCGCGGTCCTGCTGCGCACGCAGGACCAGGCCGTGGCGGACGCGCAATCCACTGCAAGCGGGCCTGACGCCGCTCCCGGCGTGGCCGCCTGATACGGAAATCACACCCATGCTCTCGATGTTCTACAGACTCAGGTACTACTTCACCGACTACCGCGTGCTTGCGGCGGTGGGGATCGTTTCCGCAGCGGCGCTGGTGATTTTCGGTAGCGACGGCCCGATGGCCACGGTCGGCATCTGGGCGATCGCCGCCATCGTGCTGATCGCGATGGTGTGGGGCGTGGTCTGGCTGGTGCGGCGGATCCGGGGACGGCGCGCGGCGAAGAAACTCGACGAGATGGTGGAGGAAGACGCCGCGCGTGCGGTCGAATCCGCGCAGCCGGCGGCCCGCGCCGACACCGAGGCGCTGCGCGAGCGGATGCTCGAGGCGGTGAAGGCGATCAAGTCTTCCCGCATCGGCGTGCTCAAGGGCAAGGCCGCGCTGTACGAACTGCCCTGGTACGTGATCATCGGCAACCCCGCGGCCGGCAAGAGCTCGGCCATCCTCAATTCGGGCCTGAAGTTCCCCTTCGAGGACCATCGCAGCAACGTCATCCAGGGCATCGGCGGAACCCGCAACTGTGACTGGTACTTCACCACCGAAGGCATCGTGCTCGACACCGCCGGCCGCTACTCGGTCAGCGTCGAGGACCGCCTGGAGTGGCTGACCTTCCTCGACTTGCTGAAGAAGAACCGCCCGCGGGCTCCGGTGAACGGGATCATCATCGCCGCGAGCATCGCCGAACTGTCCGGCAGCAAGCCCGAGTTCGCGATCGAGCTGGCAAAGAACCTGCGCCAGCGCGTCCAGGAGATCACCGAGCGTCTGGAAGTGTTCGCGCCGGTGTACGTGGTGTTCACCAAGGCCGACCTGATCGCCGGCTTCGCGGAGTTCTTCCGTGGCCTGGATCCGTCCGAGCGCGAACACGTGTGGGGGGCGACCCTGCCGTTCGACCCGGGCGGCGAGAAGGGCGACGCGCTGGCCGCGTTCGACACCCATTTCGATGAGCTGGCCGAGGGCCTGCGGGAGATGAGCCTGTCGCAGATGGCGATGGCGCGCGGGCGCGAGGTCTCGCCCGGGCTGCTGACGCTGCCGCTGGAGTTTGTGGGCATCAAGCCGGCGCTGCGGACCTTCATCGCCACGCTGTTCGAGGACAACCCGTACCAGTACCCGCCCGTATTCCGCGGCTTCTACTTCACCAGCGCGCTGCAGGAAGGGCACTCCGTGCACTACGCCTCCGAGCGCGTCGGGCGCGAATTCTCGCTGCAGGCCCCGGCGCAGGGCGAGGCCATGGAGCCGGCCGGGGAAACTGCGCACTTCCTCAAGGACCTGTTCCGCAAGGTGGTGTTCGCCGACCGCGACCTCGTGCGCCAGTATTCCAGCCCCCATCGCACGCGCCTGCGCTACGCGGTGTTCCTCGGCGCGGTGGCGGCCCTGGCCGTTGTGCTCGGGCTGTGGACCTGGTCCTACACCACCAACCGCCAGCTGGTGGCCAATGCCACCCGCGACCTGCAGCAGGCGGTGCGGGTGCAGGAGGACCGGGTGGACCTCGAGTCGCGCCTGGATGCGCTGCTGCTGTTGCAGGACCGGCTGGAACAGCTCGCGCGGCACCGGCGCGAGCGCGGCCTGACCGGCCGCCTGGGGCTGTACCAGGGCGACCGGATCGAGGACAAGCTGCTGGCGGAATATTTCAACGGCATGCGCCAGGTGATGCTCGCGCCCACCCGGGCGCGGATCGAGGATTACCTGGAACAGGTGGTCGGCCACGGCGACCAATTGGCCCAGGCCGGGGCGGCGGCGGGGGAGGACGGCGGCGGGCTGTACCAGGAAGCCTCGCCCACTGATGCCGATGACGCCTACAACGCGCTCAAGGCCTACCTCATGCTCGGCAATCCGGCGCGGGTGGAGCAGGCGCACCTGGCCCACCAGCTGACCCGCTTCTGGCGGGGGTGGCTGGAAGCCAACCGCGGCCAGATGTCGCGCGAGGACGTGGCCCGCGCCGCGGAACGGCTGATGTCCTTCCACGTGGCGCACGCGGGGGCCGCGGGATGGCCGCAGGTCGATACCCGGGTCTCGCTGGTGTCGGATGCGCGGGCCGCGCTCACCCGGGCCACGCGCGGCGAGCCGGCCATCAACCGGGTCTACGCGCAGGTCAAGGCGCGCGCGGCCACCCGCTTCCCCACGGTGACGGTCAACACGCTGGTGGGCGAGGAGCGCAACGGCGATGCCATCACCGGCAGCTACGCCATCTCCGGGGCCTTCACCCGCAGCGCCTGGGAGGATTACATCCGCGGGGCGATCGACGAGGCCGCCAACTCCGAGCTGAGCACCACCGACTGGGTGCTCGACACCACGGAGAACACGGACCTGTCGCTGGCCGGAAGCCCCGAGCACATCGCCCGCGAGATGGTGGCGCTGTACAAGCAGGAATACGCCCAGGAATGGCAGAAGTTCCTGCAGGGCGTCGGGGTGGCGCCGTTCGCCAGCTTCGAGGAAGCCATCACCCGGATGAACGCCATCGGCGATCCCCGCCAGTCGCCGCTGCGGGCCCTGCTGGAAGCCGTCAATGAGCAGACCATCTGGGACAACCCTGGCGCGCTGCAGGCCAGCGAAGGGGAGAAGAAGGGATTCGTGGCCTGGTTCCAGCGCACCATCCTGCGGCGCTCGCCGTCGCCCGCGGCGGAAGTGGATCCTGAAACCGGCCGCCCCATGCGCGCCCCGATGGGGCCGGTGGGCAAGGCCTTCGAAGGGTTTGCCCGGCTGGTCGCGCCGCGCGAAGGCAATCCCGCGCTGGTGGACAGCTACTTCCAGACGCTGGGCGCATTGCGCACGCGCCTCAACGCCATCCGTACCGAAGGCGAGCCGGGGCCGGGCGCGACCCGGCTGATGCAGGCCACCCTGAGCAACGAAGGCTCCGAACTCAACGCCGCCCTGGCGCTGGTGGACGAACAGTTGCTCTCCGGCCTCGACGAGGCCCAGCGCACGGCGTTGCGCAGCCTGCTGGTGCGCCCGCTGACGGAAACCTTCGCGGCGCTGGTCCCGGTGGCCGAAGCCGAGCTCAACCGCACCTGGTCGGCGCAGGTGTTCGAGCCGTACAGCACCGGCATCGGCCGCCGCTACCCGTTCGACCAGAGCGCGGACGTGGACGCCGCGCCGGCCGACATCGCCCGCATCTTCGGGCCGTCCGGGGCGGTGGCCAGCTTCAGCAAGGAAGCGCTCGGGTCCCTGGTGATCCAGCGCGGCAACCTGCTCGAGCCACGGCGCTGGGCGGGCCTGGGCATCACCCTTTCACCGCAGCTGGTGGCGGGCTACGGCGACTGGGTCAGCGGCCAGGCGGGCGCGGCGGCCGGCGAGGACATCACCATCTTCCAGATCCGTCCGGAGCCGGCGATCGGCGCCGTGGAGTACACGATCTCCATCGACGGGCAGAGCCTGCGCTACCGCAACACGCCGCCGGTCTGGGAGAGCTTCCAGTGGCCCAACCCGGGCGCGGTGCCGGGGGCGAAGATCAGCGCGGTCACCAGCGACGGCCGCACCGTGGACGTGCTGGATGCGCCCGGCGCCAACGGCTTCGCGCGGATGATGCAGGTTGCCCAGGTCCAGCAGCGCGAGGACAGCAGCACCCTGACCTGGAGCGCCCAGAACGTGACGGTCACCATCGACATGCGCACCCAGGGCCAGACGGGCGGGGGAGGCGACTGGCAGCGCGGCCTGCGCCTGCCTGAAACCGTGGCCGGGCAGGCGCGGCCGGCCGGCGCGAGCGTTGCCAGCGATCGCAGCCAACTGACGC